>JAGXIO010000017.1 GCA_024635555.1 Saccharicrinis sp. | reverse complement strand
GCGTATATTTGTATCTTTAATTTGAACGGTTATGAATTTACAATACATAACAGACGGAAGAGGTCACAAAAATGCAGTGCAGTTGCCCATGCAAGATTGGGAGCAGATACAAAAAGACCTTGAAGAACTTGAGCGTTTGAGGAATAAAAAACTATTCTTATCTGAACTGGCTGAAGCTGTAGAAGAAATGAACCTTGTAAAACAAGGAAAATTGAAATCTCGTGATGCTAAGGAGTTATTGAATGAGTTATAAGATTAAAACCATTCCTTATTTTGACAGGCATGCTAAGCGACTTGCACGTAAATTTAAGTCTTTTAAAACTGAGCTTTCCGATTCTATACAAATAGTGTCAATCTTCAATAAAACCAAAGTATTGATGCAATGCTGAATAATGCAAAATTAAAAACTTTAACAGCGACAAGATAATGAGAACTGTAACTGTAGAACTTAGGAACAACAATGCTTTAAGGCTCTTAAAAGACCTTGAACTTGCCAATATCATACGTGTGTTGGATACAAACAACAAGAAGGAAAAAACAAAACTTTCTGCAAGTCTTAGGGGTGCTATAAGTAAAGAACGTGCACAAGAACTAAACGGACAACTCAACCAAATGCGTAACGAATGGGAAGACAGGAATATTTAATCGATACAAACGTTGCCATTGAATACATTGGCGAAGTACTACCTGAAAAAGCCCTTACCATGCTCGATGGTATTAATTGACAGGCAGTTTTATATTTCTGTTATCAATAAAATTGAGCTGCTTGGTTTTGCTGGTATTACCGTAAATGAAGAACTAAAATTTCAGGAACTTATTAATGCTGCTAATGTTCTTGATTTAGATGGAGATATTGTAAACAGCACTATTGAGATAAGAAAGCAACGCAAAACCAAACTTCCCGATGCAATAATCGCAGCCACAGCCCTTGTAAACAAACTCACAATTATTACCCGCAATACAAAAGACTTTGATAAAATTGAAGGGCTGGCTGTTGTGAACCCTTATGATATTTAAAACAAAAGCCCTGAACATTGCCCTACCCCCGCTACCGCACAGCCTGCTGCGTCAAAAAGGAGATTATATTGTTTGGTTTATTAAATCTAAAGTTAGGAAATTCTACACAAAAAGTGAGCGATTGTATCGGATTGCTTTCCCCTAAAAACAACAAAAGCTACATTATTTTAATGCAGCTTCTGTTGTCTTATGCTAGTAATATACCAGATTAGTTTTCTTTATATCACACGATACAATCGTGCGACAGCGGGGGGCTGACTTAAACAGCAAGCCCTAGCTATACCGCTTGAATAACCATTCTTCCATTTCCCCATGGTCTCGGGTCGCTCGATTACAAGAGCTTGTTGAAACGCTAAAAGAAGAACCTGATTTAGGTATTCATTTAGGCCATGGAATCCATAAAATACGGATGTCCATTACTTCTAAAGGGAAAGGTAAATCTGGGGGTGCAAGGGTTATAACTTACCTTGTAACCGAAAACAATGAGGTTTACCTCACATACATTTACGACATAAGCCAACTCGAAAACATTACCAAAGATCATATTATTGAACTACTTAAAAATGCCGATCTTATAAAGTAAAAGCTGCACTTATTTCTAAATGCAGCTTTTGTTATTTTTATCTCTTTATCACACGATACAATCGTGCGACAGCGAGGGGTTCATTTTACCCAAATATATACTATTAAACTGGAATCACATGTCACTTCTTCACCTTCTCTTATTGGCAATACGTCTATATTAAAATTCCTCTTTAATCCTTCCAATATTTTTTGCTTTGTACTGGCTACTAATGCATCTTTATGGCTTAAGGCATTCTTTTCTATAAGCTCTAAATCTAGCAGTTCACCCCGACACGTATTAATATTATATTTTATTCCAATGGGAGAATCTGATTTTAAAGATGTCAACTCTTCTTTTGAGTACTCTACCCCCTTATGGACTATCCAAGCTGGGGACGAAGAAAACTTCACCGTGTAATTCTTAAGATATTCGAAACAATAGAACTCATTACTCTTTTTAATGCTTATGCAACTATATATAGTTACTAATATTAAGATCGCTAATACAAATTTCATGATTACTTCGTTAAAATATTTTTCAAAACTTGAGGTTGGGATTTCAAAACCGCACCAGGTGTTGTTGATAAATACCCCCCCCCGCTGCCGCACAGCCTGCTCCGTTACAACGGAGATTGCATCGTGTGGTTCAGCTACAAAATTAAGTGAAACGGCTGTATTTTTTGCCCTGAGGGGAGGGCTGGCTTACCTTTTTTATGTTCTCCCTTTCCATATCTTAGGATGTCTATAAGTGCTTACTACAGCTAAAATCACAACGTTATTTCCATTTATCACATAAACAACAATATAAGGGAAGCGGTCAGTTTGTATCCATCTAACATTTCTTCGATACTTGATTTCAAAAGAATCTGCATTTGTCAACAAAACATTCTTAACCTTTTCAACTTCAGCATAAAACTCAGCTCCCAAACCTTTTCTTTTGCTTTCGTACCAAAGCATTGTTTCAAAGATATCCTGATGGGCTTCAAGCTTTAAATCTACTTGGTAACTCATAAATATTTCTTTAATAATCGGTTCGACTCCTCCCAACTCATTACATCTTGAGGATTTTTCTCATAATCGTCTAACCTTTCATCAATCAAGTCTTTATGTGCCTGACTCAATGTAAAATCCTTACTGGTCCCAAAATAATCCTGGAACATTGTATATACGGCCTCCAGAGTTTTTTCATCAAGGTGGTCTATTTGACTATGTAAGTCTTTTCTTAATTCCGGTGCGTTCATAACTTCCATTGTTTATATCCTTTACAAAGTTAACGATTAATATTAAGTTTTGGTTTTTGTTTATATTATGTTGTTACTTGCCAACTTTCTTTTGCCGATCTTCTTTGATCAGTTGCTGCAAGCGTTTTATTTGTTGATTTTTGGCCTTATTTTGCCTATATACTCATGTATTTCAAGTATCTGACAAGGTTGTAAATCTAGTGTTCTGCTGTTTCTTCTTCTGTTTTCAGAGATTTGGATTTTACCTTGTTTGAGTTTCAGATGTTCCGGTTCAAGTTGGTGCAGCTCTTCGGTGGTAACTCCTTGATAAACCAATAAGCCTAAAATAGCCTTGTTTCTTTTGTCTCTATTGTCATTGGGTTTGGTAGGATTGGTAAATATTTTCAAGTTCTGCATAGTTGATATTATTAGAAGGTAGTTTTTGTCTAACACCTTTTAAAATTAGGTTTACTGCAGGATTAATAATACTTGGATTTTGTTTCTTCAATCGTGCGATAGCGGGGTGATGCTGTACCTTCCATTGATATTGCCAAGCGTATGGCGGATGCCTTTGAAGTTTCTTTGGATTACCTGGTAGGGGCTTCTGAAAAGCAGATTAACAAAGAGATGCTGAACCGTATTGAGGAAGTGAACAAGCTAAAACCGGAAGATAAAAAGATGGTATTTACCTTTTTGGATGCCTTTATTACTAAAACTAAGTTACCGGCATTGTTATAGATAACGGGTTACAATTATTGCGATTAGTGAAGGCAGAAGCAAAATCTATTTTGGTTATGTTGAGCGTAGCAATAATCAGATACTAAACCCTTACAACATAAAACAAGTGCCACACTTTTTAAAATGTGGCACTTGTTGTTTTTATGCTCTTGCTGCTTATTGCACGGTTTAAAAAACCGCGCTAACAGCCGTAGCGCTTAATTAACATATCCGAGCGAACCGGAGATTTACTTCCGAACACCCTTAACTGCAAGTCCGCGCAAGCTAATGTGATCAAAAAATTACATAAATCCAGGGAATCTTCTATAAAACTTTATTGTCGCTAAACTATCCAAATAGTTTAATCTAATATTGTAATGACGATTTTCCGGCTCTACAAATATTAACTTTCCATTATTAATCCTTAACCCAACATTTTTAACATCCTCATATTTTATGGTTTTAATAACTTCTGCAATTCCAACAACATCATCTGTTGTCAAAATCAGTTCCTTAAATAAATTATTATTAATCATAATTCGTACCGTATCTTCATTATAATTACCATCAAAAAGTATGTACAAAGAATCATTCTTCATCTCTCTTAGATCTGAAGAAGGACTGCCTAAATAATCAATCTGAATGTCATAACTAGACGTATGCAGATTGTTGCATTTATTCCTACAACTCAAGGAAACAACTAAAATTAGACAAATAAAAATATTTTTCATATAATTAAAATTCTATAAGCCCATATTTTCTCTATTTGGCGCAGTTACAGGCTTCCCTTCTTGAACATGTTCTGTGAAATAATCTAATTGATTACCTTTAAGATCCTTTCCCGCCATATCTGGATGATCTGATCCCCACATTAAATTACCTTTCTCGTCAGTTCCTGATAAAGTATTTTTTGGATCATCAGGATGACGTAAATCACCTGTGTGAGCTACTTCATGCCCTCCAGTTCTTCCTACCGTTTCATCTGAAGGAGAATCAAATAGTCCATTATCAGTTCCTGGTCCTTTTATTTGCATATTATTGTCTTTGGTATCACCCCAGTCACCACTCATTCTGCCCCAAGCATAACTTTTTCTACCTTGACCATCAATGACTGTTTCAACAAAATCCATAGTATAGTTATTCCCATTATTTTTGCCACTTATGTCCATATTTGCTTTAGCCACATAAGTAGTTTTCCCATCTGCACTTTTTCCACTAAAAGAAGATTCAATTTGAGAAGCAATTTTACCACTCCATCGAGCAACATTTTTTGAATCAAAGCCTCCTGAATTATTCACCCTAATATCAAAATTCACAGTAACAATTCTTGTACCGTCTCTATTATCCTTCGTAACTTTCCAGACTTCATTCCCGTCAGGGTCAATAAATATAATAGGATTATTAAGTGCATAAGTATATGTAGAAGAACCATAATATTTTTCTGCCTTATTGTCTATTACGCTCCAACGCCCAATACTAGGGTCATAAAATCTTGCCCCATAATCGTACCAGTCCAAACTTACCCCTCCAAGAACATCATCTTGCAACTCTTTGCCGTTATAAAGATATTTATTTAGTTGGTAACTGTTGTCTCCGGAGTTATAGTTTTTTTGAGCCATCACCATGCAAAAAAGCTCACCATCCTTACTGAAGTATTTTTTAATTGCTAGCCCCAGGTCTCCTGTATTCACTTACCTAAATATCTACCTCTACCTGCCTGATGGCTGAGGGCTTAGTTTGAAGATGTGTTGAATTAGCCACCTATAGCCTCCTTATTCCCCAAACCATTTTCACCAAAAAAAAGGCAACCCATGGGCTGCCTTTTTTTCTTAAGCTCAATGCTAATTCTTTATCCTAAAACAATATTGTCCTAAATAAATTATCAAATCGTTTAGAACGCTACTCATCCTAAACCAACATCTTAAACAAATTCTTCATGCTTACTTTTTCTTCTAAAATAGCTTCCAGATCAGCAATCTGTACCCGTTCCTGCTCCATGGTGTCGCGGTAGCGGATGGTTACCGTGTTGTCTTCCAATGTTTGGTGGTCAACGGTGATGCAGAATGGTGTTCCTATAGCATCCTGGCGACGGTAGCGTTTACCTATGGAATCTTTTTCGTCGTATTGTAGGTTGTAATCAAACTTTAGGGTGTCAACTATCTCCCGTGCTTTTTCGGGCAGACCTGCTTTTTTTAGCAAGGGTAATACGGCCATTTTAACAGGTGCCAAAGCAGCAGGAAGTTTCAACGACACACGGGTTTCTTTATTTCCTTTGGTGTCCTCTACTTCGTCCTCGGTATATGCTCCGGCCATAATGCTCAGGAACATGCGATCCACACCAATGGAAGTTTCCACCACGTAAGGCACATAGTTTTTGTTCAGTTCCGCATCGAAATACTGCATTTTTTTACCTGAATACTCCTGATGTTGCGTTAGATCGTAATCTGTGCGCGAGTGTATACCTTCCACCTCTTTAAAACCAAAGGGCATGCGGTACTCAATATCAGTAGCTGCATTGGCATAGTGAGCCAATTTATCGTGGTCGTGAAAACGATAGTTCTCATCTCCCATTCCCAACGATTTATGCCATTTCATGCGGAAGTCCTTCCAATACTCAAACCACTGCATCTCGTCGCCGGGGCGAACGAAAAATTGTAGTTCCATTTGCTCAAATTCGCGCATGCGGAAAATAAATTGACGCGCTACAATCTCATTACGGAATGCTTTACCTATTTGGGCAATGCCAAAAGGGATCTTCATGCGTCCTGTTTTTTGTACATTCAGGAAATTAACGAATATACCTTGTGCTGTTTCTGGTCGTAGATAAATTTTGCTGGCACCCTCGGCTGTAGAGCCCATCTCCGTAGAAAACATCAGGTTAAACTGACGTACATCGGTCCAGTTTTTGGTGCCCGAAATAGGGCAAACCACCTCATAATCGATAATGATTTGCTTTAAATCAACCAGGTCGCTGTTGTTTAAGGCCGCAGCAAAACGGGTATGTATCTCGCTTATCTTTTCTTGGTTAGCCAGCACACGTGGGTTTGTACTTTTAAACTGCTCCTCGTCGAAGGACTCACCAAAGCGATTTTTAGCCTTCTCCACCTCTTTTTCTATTTTGGCCTCGAATTTCTGTATCAGATCTTCGATCAACACATCAGCACGGTAACGCTTTTTACTGTCCTTATTATCAATCAACGGATCATTAAAGGCATCCACATGGCCCGAAGCTTTCCAAGTAGTAGGGTGCATAAAGATAGCAGAATCGAGTCCCACCACGTTGTCGTTAAGCTTTACCATTGAATCGTACCAATACTTCTTAATGTTGTTTTTTAATTCAACACCCAATTGGCCATAGTCGTAAACTGCGCTCAGTCCATCGTAAATCTCGCTACTTTGAAACACGAAGCCATACTCTTTGCAGTGGGCTACCAATTTTTTAAAAACATCTTCCTGAGCCATAATAATTGTATAAGTGATGATAAGATTAAAGGCTGGTACACATTTAAGGAGCCGGCATTCAATCTAAGTTGTTTAATATATTGAAAAAACTATCTAAACACCCCTCAATCCCCTAAAGGGGAAGTGCAAAACTATCTGGGTAGCGGTTCTCCCTTTAGGGAGTTAGAGGGTTGCTAATAATCAATTGCCCAGTTTTCTTGAAAAAACAAATTGCGATTACCATTTGCGGATGCAAAAATAGTCCAAATTTCGTTTTTTCCGAATTATTCCGGAATCGGAATAGCTAAATAGCTATATTTGCTGTTGTAAAGCGTTAAAACAACGCACAAAAATACATTTTTTGTTATGAGAAAGAAAGTGGACTTTCTGGTTATAGGTTCCGGAATAGCCGGGTTAAGCTTTGCACTTAAAGTGGCATCCTACGGTAAGGTTTTGGTAATTAGCAAAACCAAGTTAGGCGAAACCAATACCGCCTATGCGCAAGGAGGTATCGCAGCGGTAACTTACGAGCCTGACGATTTTAAGAAACATATTGAGGATACCATGATTGCAGGCGATCAATTGTCGGACCCAGCAGCGGTTAAGATGGTTATCGAAAATGCGCCACAGCAGATTAGGCAGTTGGTGGAGTGGGGCACAGGTTTCGATAAAACGGAAGAGGGGAAATATGATTTGCATAAAGAGGGTGGGCACTCCGAATACCGTATTCTGCACCATCTCGACAATACCGGGAAGGAGATCCAGCGCGCATTGCTCGAACAAGCCAAACAACATAGCAATATCGAGTTTGCCGAAGATTTTTATGCTGTAGATATCATTACGCAACACCATTTAGGCGAGATTACCTTCCGTTGGCGTAAAGATGTGAAATGCTTTGGCGCGTACGTGCTGAATGAAAAAACCGGCAAGGTAGATACCATCCTATCAAAAATTACCATGATGGCCACCGGGGGAATCGGCAATATTTATCAAACCACTACCAACCCCACCATTGCCACGGGCGACGGCATAGCTATGGTGTATCGTGCCAAAGGGATTATCGAAAATATGGAGTTTGTACAATTCCATCCCACTTCGTTGTTTAATCCCAAAGAGCGTCCTTCGTTTTTGATTACCGAGGCCATGCGGGGCTACGGAGCTATTTTAAAAGGTACCGATGGAAAACCTTTTATGGAGAAATACGATCCGCGCGGAAGTCTGGCTCCTCGCGATATTGTGGCTCGTGCCATCGACAATGAAATGAAAAACAGGGGTGAAGATTTTGTTTATTTGGATGTTACGCATAAAAACGCCGAAGAAACCAAAACCCATTTTCCTACCATTTACCATAAATGCATGGAGCTGGGGATAGACATAACCAAAGAAATGATTCCGGTGGTGCCTGCTGCCCATTATCTGTGCGGGGGCATTAAGGTCGATCTAAAAGGTCGATCATCCATACTCAACATGTATGCTGCCGGTGAGTGTTCCTCAACAGGCTTGCACGGTGCCAACCGATTGGCCAGCAACTCTCTGTTAGAAGCCATTGTGTATGCCGATACCGCCGCTACGGATGCTGTACAAATGATAGATACCATTAAGCATAAAACACAAATACCCAGTTGGAACGACGAAGGTACTACGCACAATGAGGAGATGGTGCTTATTACGCAAACCAACAAGGAGGTGGAGCAAATCATGAGTAACTATGTAGGCATAGTTCGCTCTAACCTTCGCCTTAAAAGAGCCCTCGACAGATTGGAACTGATTTATCGCGAAACAGAAGCCCTTTTCGACGATTCTATTGTAACTAAGGAGTTATGTCAATTGCGCAACAAAATAAATGTGGGCTACCTGGTTATCCGGATGGCCATGATGCGCAAGGAGAGTCGCGGCTTGCATTATACCGTAGATCAGAATAAGTTACGTACGAAAAGATAAAATTAAGTTTCTGCACCTCTTAAACCATGGAGTATATTTTTCTTATCTCTTTGTCTTTTGTCTCTTATCTATCAATCTCTTATCTAAAATAAATGAAAATCCTTATTATCAACAAATCCTTAAAAAACGGTGGAGCTGCCATAGCTGCAAAAAGGCTGTTTGATGCCCTGAAAAAGCATGGCTCCGATGTTAAAATGTTGGTAGAAGGTAGTGCGGACGAAACAGAGGACATTAAATGTATTGCCCATAACAAAGCCGAAAAACGAAAAGCCCTGTTTAGGTTTGCCTTAGAACGATTGTATTTTTTGCCCCACGAAAAAAATAAATCGGTCCGGTATCAGTTTTCACCTGCCAAAGTGGGTGTGGATATCAGCAAGCATCCCTGGGTACTGGAGGCCGATATTATTCATCTGCATTGGATTAATCATGGTTTTTTATCGCTGGGTGGATTACAAAAGCTCTTTGAGTTGAACAAACCCATTGTGTGGACTATGCACGACATGTGGCCTTTTACCGGAGGCTGTCACTATGCGGGCATCTGTGACAGGTTTACACAAGGTTGCGGCCATTGTCCCATGCTGCGCTTTCCTGGCAAGCACGATTTATCGACACGTATTTATCAGCAGAAAAAAAATATCTGGGCCAAAGCACGCATACATGCCGTGGGTTGCAGCCAATGGATGGCCAATCTGGCGCAAAAAAGCGGATTATTGCAAGGCCAGCAGATAACATCTATCCCAAACCCTATCAACACCGACATTTTTAAACCACTTGATAAAAAAGAGTGCAGAACAGCATTCGGGTTGCCCACCGACAAAAGACTACTGTTGTTTGGCGCCGCCAATATTAACGATCCGCGCAAAGGAATGAAGCTACTGATACAGGCTTTGGAACTTTTAAATGAAAGCCATCCTGAATTGAAAGATGATTTAGAGTTGGTGATTTTTGGGAAGAGTAACCAGGAGCATCTGAACAGCCTTCCTTACAAGTGGCATAGCATTCAATTTTTGAGCGATACCCATCAAATTGCTCGGCTTTATAATTGTGCCGATGCCTTTGTATTGCCCTCATTGGAAGATAACCTACCCAATACCGTAATGGAGTCGCTGGCCTGTGGCGTTCCTGTGGTGGCGTTTAATATTGGAGGAGTGCCCCAAATGATTAGGCACAAAGAAACCGGGTATCTAAGCACAGCAAATGATTGTGAAGACTTGGCACAGGGCATCTATCATATTTTATACATGAGTAACTCCGTAAAAATGCTTTCATCTGCGCAACAGTTTGTTGCCGAAAATTATTCGAACCAGTTAATTGCACAACAATACACCGATTTATACACCTCGCTTGTTAGCCAATCAAATGACAAATCATCCTAAAATATCCATCATCACCGTTGTGTATAACGGAGCGTCCACATTGGAGGCCACCATTAAAAGCATAGCCAATCAATCGTATAAAAACATCGAGTATCTTATTGTTGACGGAAATTCAACGGACGCAACGCTCAGTATTATTAAGCGTTACGATGGTGTAATTGATAAATGGATAAGCGAAGCCGACCGCGGGATTTATGATGCCATGAATAAAGGGATTGACTTGGCTACGGGCGATTATTTGTGGTTTATGAATTCGGGCGACCAGATTGCGGACTCCACCACCTTGGAAAAAGCTATAGATTGCATGCCGGATGCCGATATTTATTACGGCGAAACCGTGATGATAGACGATGCCGGAAATGAAATTGGCGACAGACGCTTAAAAACTCCGGAGACACTTACCCCTGCCAGTTTTAAAAAAGGCATGCTGGTGAGTCATCAATCTTTTATTGTAAAAAAGAGCCTGGTGGATCACTACAACGAAACATATACTTTTTCTGCCGATTTTGAGTGGTGCCTAAAAGCCATAGAAAAGGCAGAAAATATTTGCAACACCCAGCTGGTGCTTTCAAAATTTTTAGATGGCGGATTTACCAAGCAAAACATTGTAGCCGGACTAAAAGAACGTTTTCGTATTATGGTGAAACATTACGGAATGGCCTCAACCTTGTACCATCATATTTTTATTGCCCTCAAGTTTTTTGGTTTTGTGGTACGGCACAAAAGGTTTTAAACCCTATTTTTTAAATCTCACTCTGATTGAATTTTTTCTTATTTTACTGTTTTTTCGTCATTTAAGCATGTTTACTTAGTCTTATTTATTTTATTTGGACTAAAATATGGAATTATGGAGCGAAATGTATTCTTAGAGCAGGTTTTACATTTACCTTAAAATTTTATTTTTTCAAGATCTCAATTTTTAGTATCCTGATATCGTCAACTGGCCTATCCACGCCATAAGTTTTAACGGTAGCAATTTTATCAACCACATCCATCCCTTGGATAACTTCGCCAAAAACGGTATAATCGTCGTCAAGATGTGGAGCTCCGCCAACCGTGGTGTAAGTGTTTATTTGCGCTTGAGTAAATTTTATTCCTTTTTCTTTTTCCAAATCCTTCAGTTCGTCTATCGTGAAGGGTCTTCCCGAAACGACAAAAAATTGCGAACCGTCGGAACGGTTTTTGGGGTTACGCTCTGCCGGCATTTTTGAGGCTGCCACAGCACCACGTTTATGGAATAATCCGGGAACAATATTGGTTTTTAAATCGTATCCCGGGCCCTGCCAGCCTACCAAATCATCTTTACCCGCATATTTACTATCGGCGGCACCTGCTTGAATCAAAAAATTGCGTATTACTCTGTGAACCAGCAGGCTGTCGTAAAACTGATCGCTCACTAGTTTTATAAAATTATCTCGAAACACGGGCGTTTGGTTGTAGAGTTTTATGGTGATGCTGCCCATAGTGGTAGTTATTCTGAATGCCTCAATATTTTTGTAGGATGGATACACCTTGTTGGTTTTGGTGCGCAGATCGTAAATTGCAGCCTGCTGCTCAAGTTGATTTTGACTGAGATCTTTAATGTCCGATGCCGGGATAAGCACCGAAACATCGCCGCTATCGGTATCTATGGTTTGCGCCATGCCAACCAAATGATGCAAATCGTTAAAAACAGGCAAGCCGACAAATATGTAGCGACTCAAAAGATACTGCACTGTGGAATCCAGCTCCAGCTTTTCAACTGCGGCCTTTGGGGCATACATTGTTTTTTGTTTGCGATATAATCCTGCCACAGAATCCGGGATGCTCTGCGCAACTTTATCGATATCGAGATAATTTAAATTCCTCTTCCATGTTTTTAATATCACCAAGTTTTGCTCAATATTATAGGCTGTATAACCAGCTACGTCATAGTAATCGTCGGCCTCAATGATGGCTACTTTGGCCTTGAAACTGCCTTTTATTAAATCCAGATTGGTAACCACCAGATTTGGGGAGATATAAAAGCCGTAACCTTTATTTAAAGAGCGGTTATAATGATCGAGGGTTTCGATACTTACAATGCCTTTAATATTACGCTGATACGAGCTCTTAGGTAAGATATGCTCTTGTTTTGAACCATCGCTTTTTTGCTGCCCGGTTTTACATGCGGCTAGGGCAACCACTAGTAAAAGTACAATTCCTAATTTGCTCATGTTTATGTAATTAATTCGAATAAGGTAATAAGGTCACTAAACTTCGTTTATTAAAAACTACTAAGGTTTGCTGCTAAAAATAAGGTTTTCACTATTACTATTAAGACCTTATTTTATTTTTTTCACCTTAGTAGCTATTGTATTTCCATGATATAGACAACCTTATTATTTTATTTTATCTAAAATCGCACAAACATCCAATCTACAACACCCTCACCACCAGCTTCACATCGGTATAGGGGCGGTTGTTTTTGTCGGTTTCGAGAGCGGCAATTTTCTCCACAACGCTAAAGCCGCTGACCACCTCTCCAAATACCGTATAGTCGGCATCCAACTCAGGTAAACCGCCTATTGTTGTATAAACTTTCCTTTGTTCCGGAGTAAACTCCAATCGGTCCGAAAGAGTATATTCAAAAGCTATTTTATCCTTTATTTCGCGCAGTAATTGGTTGAAGCCATGAGGATCTTCCGTTTTTAGTTTATCCAGCCTGGCTTTTTGTGGCAGATAAAATTTCTTTTTCAGATCAATCATGATGGGGGTGTTTGTTGCTTTTTCCAACAAGTCCAGCTCTGATTCAGTGTAAATCCTGCCTAAAACAATATAAAACTGGCTTATGTCCGACATTAAAAAATGATTGATATCTTCGGGTTGTCGAGGTGCGCAGATGGCACCTTTTTTATGAAACCTGTTCTCGCGGAATTCTGAATCGATGGTTAATTCTGAACTGCCATAGCCAATATGCTTTCCTGGCGAAGCATTTTTTGAGTCGGACGATCCGCCTTGAATCACAAAATTTTTTACTACCCTGTAAAATAGTGTGCCATCGTAGTGACATTCCGTAGCTAGTTTTAAAAAGCCATCTCTATGCTTGGGTGTATCATCGTAAAGCATAATTTTTATATCGCCCAAAGTGGTTGATATGATTACGCTTTTACTTTGTGCATGACCAACTAAAACCCAAAGACCAAATATCGCTAAAACAACTAACTTTTTCATTCGCAAAATTTTAAATGGACTTAATCCTGCATATAATATTATTCATAATTCATATTTTGGCTTTTCATTCTTCTATCCCCATATTTTTATTATCGATCTTCCCTCCAAGTTCTTTTGCATTAAGTGGTGATAGTACGCTTTTTCCCGTCTTCTCTTCAATCTCCTTCCTTGTATTTCCAGCTATTGTACCTCCTTGTCTTGCTATTTTCTTATTCTCCAAAAATGTTTCAGGTTTCTTTTCTTTTGAAATTTCAGTAGTTGTAGCTTCTGCCAACATATTTAAAACCAACTCTAAATTGGTCATATTATCTCTGAGATTTTCTTTCTTAAGATCTTTAAAGTCTTTGTATTCCTTAGTTGTTAGTCCAGCCCAAGCTTGTGTTATCTCGTCGGTTAGGATGGCATAGTCCAGACCTTTTTTAACTCCTCTTTGTTCCCATTCATCAGTTAATTCCTTACGGACTTCAATACTCTTTAGTCTTTGATTTATCCAATTTGTAGAATATCCTTTTTTTAGGTACGTTTCCATTGCCCTATCAAAAGCTATTTCAGGATCCTCAGTTTCTTCAATACGTTCATAACCTACTTTAGCTAACCATAATTTAAATGGCTCTACTTTGGGCGACGGAATGGACTGTATTAATCGTAACAACTGCTCCGTGTCAGCAACATCCGTCACTCTCATTTTACCATCAGGAGACTTCATTTTCAACTGTCCGATTTTTTCGGACACTTCACTTCCTTCCAACTTTAACTTCTTCTTTAAATCCGACCAGTATTTTCTTGGTCTTTCACTGCCTGTTAAAATCGCAATTATATCAACTATAGAAAAAAGCCATTTTTCTTGATTACTATCCCATACAACACGCACGTTATGGTCCTGAAATAACTTTATTGACGTTTCTTTTGTCATATAACTAAATTTTCATTTACAAAAACACATATTATACAACTTACAACAATTTGATGAATATTATTTTTTAACCACTTTTACTTCCATTACCACATCGTTCAGCGGTCGGTTACGGCCATCGGTTTTTTCCTGGGCTATTAGGTCTATAACCTCCAAGCCATAGTGCTTACCAAACCACGAGCCAATTTTTTCAAACAGGGTTTTATCTTCAATCACCTCACCAAAAACCGTGTACGATCTATCCAAATGAGGAGTTCCGCCAATTGTTTTATAAACCTCCTTTATTTTTTCCGGGATACTAAACTCAGGTTCCTCGCCGTATATTCTCATTACCTCGCTCATTACAAAATTCTGCAAAGCCATCATTTCATCCTCCTTGCCCAATTGCTGAAGCATATTTAACGAATCGTTGTACTGCATAAGCAAGTGGTTAAAAATATCCCGTCTTTTTCCTTCACGTATTTTGTTTTCTTCCTTGGCGAGCTTAGCTTCGTCGTACACCTCGCCGTGCACAATATAAAACTGCGAGCCCGAGGAACGTTTTTCGGGATTTTGCTGATCGCCTTGGCGGGCTGCGGCAAGCGCTCCTTTTTTATGGAAAAGTGTAGGGTAATTAAACTCGGCAGGCAAGGTATAGTCCGGTCCCCCATCGCCCAGTGACACTCCGGGTTGCGCATCTTTAGAATTGGGGTCACCACCCTGAATCATAAAATCTTTGATAACCCGATGAAACAAGGTACCATCGAAATACCCCTCTTTCGCCAGCTTTAAAAAGTTATCGCGATGTGCCGGGGTTTCGTTGTACAACTTTATCTTGAGGGTTCCATGTGTGGTTTTTATACGCACAATGGGCTCACTCGGCTTGGACGAGCAACTTATAATGCTCATAAAGAGCATTGATAATAAATACAAAATGGTATTTTTCATTTTCTCCTTTGTGGTTACTTTTGCCTATAATTTTTCCGCAAAATACTTTATCATGGCCTTCTTTAAAATACCTTCGCGTTCCGAGGGCGATATATCCTGTATTTCATTAACTATGGTAAAAGTAGGCCATCCTTCTTCGTCAACTCCATCGGTGGCATAAAAACCTTTGCGCTGAAATAACACACAGCGTCCCAAGTTTATTAAGTCCATTTTTTCTTGCTTCGAATATTGAATATATCCCGTGCCGCGTTCCTGTATTCCTATCAAAAACAATAGAAAATCGAAGTCGGCCATTACTTTAAATTTCTTGCTTACTTTTAAAAGCATTTCTTCCCAACTATCTTCTTTTATCCCAGCCTGCGGGCTGGCAGATATCTCTTTATCATCCATTTTTAAAATTTAAGTCAAAATTACCATTATTTAGTACCTTATCTCTAATATTCTGCCATTTTTTGGGAGAATATTAGAGATAAGGTACTAAAGCAAAATTTAAAATGCATTGTTTTTTGATACTGAAGAATAAAAAATAATGAAACCTACAAATTATGTATTTTTAAATTTTGCCTACTAACTTGGACAAGCCAAAAAAGTTTTTGGCTTGTCCAAGTTAGGTTTATACCAATCCTATTTTTTTATTGCTTCAAACACTATTAGCGATGCCAGACCATCATGCCCGTCGCCTTCGTTTAATTCCGACACAAACTGCTCATTGGTAACAATCTGAAAACCATTAAAATCCTCAAGCAAAAGGTTTGTTGAATACAGCATATCCACATTACCAGGGCCACCACTATTATAGTTGATCTGTTGCTTTGAAAAACCCACTAAAAATAATTTACCTCCGGGCTTTAACAAAGATGCCAAATAAGTATGTACCTTATTTCGTACTTGCGGGGGCAGATGAAAAAATGCCAGTGCTATGGCCTCGAAGCTTTCTGGAGGGTATACGCTGGCTACAATATCGCCTATGGAATAATCAATCTTAACTCCATGTTTGGCGGCCAAAGCCTCTGCTTTGGTCTTAGCCATGCTACTTTGATCCATGGCCACAACATCCCAGTTTTGCAAGGCTGCATAAACAGCGTTTCGCCCTTCGCCTTCACCTGGAAATAAAATTTTGCCCGGTGTATTTCTGTCTATAAAACTTTTAAGCTGAGGGTTTGGCTCTTCGCCATATATGTATTTTTGCGAGGCATAGCGCTCGTCCCAAAATGATTGCATAAGAATAAAATAACATTAAAGTTTGTATGAACTATTGGTGTTTAGAGGATAAAACCCCGGCCTACTTAAATGGTTCACTTCTCTATTTACAAAAGTGGTAAACGCAAAAAAGACCCATGGGTAGTGGGCCTTTTTTGCGGATTTTTTTAGATTTAAGGGAAAAGGATATACTTTTTTCCAGCCGCAAATATAAAGTTAATTTTTGTTTTTTAACAAAGTTTTAACATTTATTTATTGGCATAACGAAATGCGGCGTACCGTAAAAGTATATTAATTTGATTTCAACCTAGCGTATTGCCTTTACTCTTGCCCCATTACCTGCACCCATTGTCCTGACTTACGCGAGGCTATCTGATTGTTGTACATGGCCTGACACGACACTGACGGCAAATAGTAACGCCCTTGATAGGTAGCATTGAGCAATACCACAAAAGTAAGACTTTGGTTACGTTCAAGGTCGAAATAGGTATACACCCTGTCGTCACGTATGTCGCGGTAATCGGGGGTGTTGACGTCAAAAACGGATGGCGTATCTTCCATGCGGGTGTTTCGTATTTCCCAGCCTGAGGGGAATATCTGCGTAAGAGCCATGTTGGTGTAACCCGACAACTGGCCTGGATGTGTTAGGGTTACTATCGCCATAAAATCGGTTCCCTGCGGCAAGTTCCCTACATCGATGGGCTCGCCCGACAAGGTTGTATATTTTACGCTCATCTTAAGGTTGGAGCTTTCTGCCACTGAATCGCCCATAAAAGGAGTTCCCTCCAATATCAATCGTGCAAACATAACGCCCTCGGCATGATTCTCAAATTTCACCTCTCCCCTTGCCGGGATAGTAGCCGGTAGTTGAATCTGACTCACAGGCTTGTCCGACGATATTTTTACTTTACTGATGCCCGATCCCTGATAAGTGTAAAAAACCTTTGATTTGGTTGAGTTGCCTGCCAGCTTACTGATGGCGATAAGCGAATAAGCGGTGGTTTGCGTGCTCATCCAACGTTGCGAACTCAATTGTTCCGCAATTTCCTTCATCAAAAGGGCGGCAGTATCCAAACGATCTAACAAAACCAATGTTTCTAAAACCATCGCCTGATCGCGCGTAGCCGACCCATAAGAGTAATAGTAGTACTCAAAACGCTCTGCCACTTCGGTGCTTTGGTTTTCTATCAATTCAGCGGCAACTTCTTTTTGTCCGATAAGGGCATAAGCTGCTGCCAACCTCCAACGTGCTACGGAGGTAAGCGAGGTGATGTTCCTCATCCTATTCATGGCACTCTTGTTGGGCTGCTGCGCTAAGGCAAGGGTATATAAACGATAAGCCTGGTTCAACTGCTTGTAGCTTTCATTGTTGGCTGCTGTCCAATTATTGGCTTGCTTGTTTTGATAGCTCACCCATTTATTTTTGAAGTTTATGGGTAGGCTATAACCTTTTTTCTCGGCTTCAATAAAAAAGTGTCCTGCATAAGATGTTCCCCAATCGTTGGCTTCGGTATGTCCCGGCCAATAAATAAATCCACCCTCTGCATTAATATACGTGGAAAGCTTACTAATAGCTGCTTTGATATTTTTTTCGGTAGTAGCTTTTGTATTGTCGTTAAGCTCCATCACATTTTCCAGAAATAATTGTGGAAAGCCAATGCTGGTTATTTGTTCCAAGCAACCGTGGGGATAGCTTAAGAGGTATTTTAACCTGCTACCAAAATCCACCGGGGGTATGGACGATACCTCTATGGTGGCTTTGTTGGTACCTTCCATGCCAAAAAGTTGGTAATCAATACTGCCGCTCTCCTTGCCTTTAAGCATCTTGCTGATGGAAGAAACACGGGGCGGATTGGGATTACGAACTTGAATTTCTATTTCGTCCACTGCCGTTTCTGTGCCGGAGCTGGCCATTATCTTCACCTTGCCCACCCCCAATTTTTCGGGGATTTGTAATGTAAAGGACACTACCTTATCCCCTTCCTTGTCAAATGTTAAAACACGCTTATTGCTTTCCTTTAGGCTGAGCAATTCATTGGTTTCAATACTTAGTTCTACTTTTTTAATGTCGCTGCGCATAGCAAAAACGGTGATAGGTAACTTTACCGTTTCGCCCGGCCCTAATACTCTGGGCAGCGTGGCCAGCACCATCAACGGTTTTTTCACGGGGGTAGTTTTTTCCGCATTTCCGTACATTCGTCCGTTGCGTGCTACCACCATCGTACGCACTGAGCCAATGTAATGGGGCATCTTGAACTCGTGTGTTTTACTGTCTCCATTTTTTAACTCAAAAGGGCCAAATACCTTTACCACCGGTTTAAAGCGGTTGGCATTGGGGTCATTTTGCTTTTGCATCATATCGCCATCACCACCTATGCTAAAAACTCTTTCAACTTGACCGCCATAAGCACCAATCACCTGATTGTAAATATCCCAGGTTCGCACGCCGAGTGCCTCGCGGGCATAAAAATGATTCCAGGGCTCCGGTGTTTTAAAACGGGTTAAATCCAGGAGGCCATCTTCCACCATAGCGATGGTATAGGTCATTGAAACCCCATTCTGTTCGCTAACCTTTATTTTTACCTTCTGCTCTGGCGTCAATGTTTCGGCCATATCGATTATTGGTTTAAGGTGCGTTTGGGCATCCTCAACCATTAATGGCGTTATGCCATACATGCGAATGGGTAAGTTATTGGCCGTTTGGGCGTGGGGCTGCAACATGGTTACATGTACATAAATGTTGGGTGTCATTTCCTTGGTCACCTCAAAATTAAATGCCGTAAACTCTTTTTGCGTTTTCACCCAATATTCCCTGATGATCCGCGAACCGTTTTCGATACTCACCAAAGCACGTCCACCTTCGGCGGATGCAAAAGTGACTTCTGCTTTTTGACCGACATTGTATTTATCCTCGGTTGATGATAGCGTTAGCATGGATGCTGCTTCTGGGTTATCACCCGCAGGCTTCATGGAATATCCGGGCCAATCCACATAAACGGTACTCCCGCTCACGTGTCCACTCATAGGATCGAACACACGAATGAGGTAACGCCCCCAAGCAGGATATTCTATTTTAAAATCAAAACTACCCTTGCCATCCTTGGTACTTAAAGTGCCTCTATCTATCACATCCTCCGACGAGGACGAAATGTATCGGGCCAGGTTATCATCTCCTGACTCCCACCACCAGCGCCAGTTTACTTTATAAATCACATATTTTAAACCACTTTTTGATTTAGGATTCCCCTCGCTGTCCACCGTGGCCACTTGTATCGTATGGTTTTTATCCGTGAGCAACATTCCACGTTTATCGCCTTCGGGTGTTTTGATGCCCACGTACGATTTATAAGGACTGTAGGGAATGGAAAACCTATCCACACTAAAGTCGCCGCTCTCCTCAAAAACACGGGTGCGGAACGATGCCCTTAACATGCCCGGAGCTTGGTCGCTCACTTCCAGATTGCCCTGAATGTTAACGATCCCTTCGGCATCTGTTTTGCCCTCAAAAAAAGTGACTTCTTCTCCGGTAAAAGAACGGCTCGGGTCATCAAAGGAGAAATCTCTAAATTTTTCGAAATGCGTTGACATCGAAGTTAAGGTAGCGGTAACGTTGGTTTTTAAGTTTTTCGCCACGGCACCGTGAAGCCATTTGACCTCCATATCGGCTTGGATAAAGGGTTTAGCCACTGAAATCATTTTGGTGCCGAAATCCATTTTTATTTTAAGGCGATTTGGCTTTACTGTTTCTACTTTCAGCGTTTTATAAAAGGCCGTTCCACCCACTAAAAAGCGAGCTTGCCAATTACCGGTAGGCGCATCATCGCGGGTATTTACTTTAAAAAGATACATATTGTTCACCCCATCTGTGCTGGCCATACGCCTTACCAATTGGCCATTGGGGTTGGAGAGTTCAAAAACTACCGGATGATTTTTGGGTAATGTGTTGTCCCTATCCTCTAAAATAAAAGATACAAACAGGGTGTCACCAGGTCGCCATACGCCACGCTCGCCGTAAATGTAACCCTTTAGTCCTTTGTCGATGGTTTGTCCGGCTACGTCAAAACGGCTCATTGAAAGCGAAGAACCCTCATCTAAACGCAAATATCCTCTTTGGTTCTCATACTTGGCAATTAGTAAAAAGGGTTGCTTGGTAACATCCATGCGGATTAAACCGTCTTTGTTGCTTTTGGCAGAAGTTATTAACTGATTTTGGTAGTTGTAAATCTCCACATCTACATTAGCCAATGGCTCTGTGGTTCGCAGGTCGGTTAAAGCTACAAGCATTTCCTTATCGGTGCCTTTTTTGGCTATGATACCAATGTTCGAGGCCAGGATGTTGCGGCTGGCAAAGCGATTATCGTGATAGTAGGCTTTTTTGCAGGGGTCTTCCCTTTCGTTCCAGCTTCCATCATAATAGTAATCCTCATCATAATAACTATAACCTTGGGGGCCATCGAAATAGGCAATCTCGCGTTCCGAAATTACATCTGGGTCGGGCATGGCATCCGCACTTGCATCCTCTGCGTCCACCTCAGCGCAAGGATAAATGGCATTGCGTCGAGTAAAGTGAAGCTCTACCCTATAAATGGCACCTCTATCCACCTTTACCAATCGGTCCAAATCTATAGAAAAAGTGTTCCATTTGTTCAAATCCAAGGTTCTGTCGGTATTGAGTGGAATAGTTTTTTTAAGTATCAAGCGCCCAGCCCGTTTTAGCTGGTAATTGCCATCCAAGGTGTTTTCTTGCAGAAAAGAAGCAATATTATTTTCGTAAATCTTTATTACTTGAACCTGAACTTCTTTAAGACTTACCGCTTTAAAAGGCAAAGTGAGTCCCAATGATTCAGGAAGAATAGTCCCGCTTCCCAAAAACTCTACCTGTGGTTTATTGCTTGTAAAAGTAAGCTGATAGGTTTCTTTCTCTTTACTTTTTGTACCCAATATATTTTCTATGCCGGGATGCACCGTTACACTCACATCGCCAATCAAAGAATTATTGGGATATACATGTAGGATATTATTTTCTATCTCCGCAGTAAACGAAGTGGCATTATCCAATTCCACCAAACCTGCCACTTCTTGCGATGGATTAAGCGGGTCGGTAAAGGAGATGTCAATGGATTGTCGGGGCTGAAAAACAGTTTTGCAAGCCACAAGCTCAAAATCATTGATAGATGGAATTTTTAATTTTTCGCTTTCGTGCAGATCTACATCTATAGGCTCACCATTTATTTTAATCTGTACGGAGCTCGAAGAATTGCCGCGCTTAATATGATGCAGCAAAAAGGGATAATGGTTGGGTGTGCCCGATGCCAACCATTCCACTTCGAGCTCTTCGCCTTTTTGGTTGGCAGATAACACTTTATGCACTTGACTTAAATCGGTATAATCAGCCAAAATAAGTGTGCCACTCAATCGATTATCCGAAAGCTCGGTATTTTTGTAAGGCGACACCTGCCCCAAATCCAACCTTAGGTTTTGCGTTAAAGTTTGGAAAGTAAATTCAAAATCTTCGTCATTGTCCTTAAAAACCTGTCCCAGCTTCACTTGAACCTTATAAACGGTTGCTCCCTTCATCCTTTCCCTGGCTTTAAAGGCGAGGGTTTGATTATCGAGCCAATAAAAGTCGCCCTTTACCGATGGCGTTATTTTCATGATGCTAGATGAGGCAGGTTTACCCGGTTCGGCCTCCTCAATTATCTCCGAAAAGCGAACCATAACCTCGGCTTGGTTAGATACCATACCCGAAGTAAAAGCAGCCACCTTGGGATTATACTTAACTTCAGAAAGCTGCTGAACCTCTTTGTTCTTTTTTCCGCATCCAGCTAACAGTAAGCAAGCAAACAAAATGAGGACACTGAATAATTTTTTGGGTTGCATAAGGCGTGAATTAAATAAAGAAAATACCGAATTTATCAATATCGAAAATTAGTAAAAGATATTTGAAAGGTGGTAAGTTTTTGTTGGAATATTTTTGGATAATAACGATTGGCAAGATGCTATTAGAGTGCATTTGCAGTATATCATAATTAGATTGGCCTTTACGAAATTAATCGTATAGCCATGAAACGAGCGGGCAGGCTATGAGAGTATCCTCTCACACAGGGGGATGACTAATGTGGCGAGTACTCCCGAATCAAGTTCGCGGCAAGCTATCTGACCACTAAAAAAAAAAATTATAGACAGATGAAATCCCTTTTATCAGCGTTGCTTTGCATCCGTGTTATCCGTGTTCTATATTTGTTATCTTGATGAAACGCTGATGACGCTGATTATCACTGATTTTTTTATCAGCATAAGTAAGATGCCATTAAAATTTAATCCTTCACTTCTTCGTAATCGACATATTCGCCCAAGTTAGGCGATATCTTTTTTTCGGCATCTCGGTTATTTTGGATGGTAACCTTTCCCTCTTCACGTTTTTTTTCTGTCTTAAAACTCTGCTCTCTTTTTAAATGGTCGTTCATTTTATTCATCCCTTTGGCCAATAAGTAGGGAGCTATAATCCTCATTAAAAACTTAACCAGATAATAAAAAACAAGAATAATAAATATTGTTCTCAGTATTCCCATAACTTTTTTTCTTTGTTCAAAAATAATGCTTTAACCCAACCCAAGAGTCGGGCATTAACATAAACTCACTTACTGTGCCAAACTAAGGTATATGCTAAATTTTTGCTTACGAGTAGAATTGTTGAAAACACTTACCCCCGAAGTACTATTGCTATTTATCCGACAAACGGGTAACCGCCTCCATTAACACTTCGTCTATCTCGCCCAAAATAGGAAAGAAGCCTTCGTTATCCAACACATTACGCGCAATATATGCCTTTAGCTCCACCCCAATGGTTATTTTGGAAACATCAAATTGTTCCTTATCCATTTTAACACCTTCCTTGTCGGCAAACTGCACAAAACGCGTTAACAGCGGTTGTCTGCCAAGGTATGCACTTAGCTCATCTACCTTTTTAAAACCATCTAAAGCATCTCGGTTATCATCGGCATACTCCAAAGCGAAGCGATATATCAAACCATTTTCTCTTACCTTATAATAATAATTTGTTAGTGCGGTAGTATCGCGGGGCACAAAATAATCGGGCATAATACCTCCACCACCGTAAACTGTCCGTCCTTCTTTGGTAGTATATTTTAAGGTGTCGTTTTCGCTAATACTGTCCTGGTTAAAAAACTCGCCATGCTCATAGCGCGACATGATATCCATATAATACTCCTCATTTCCATTTTCGTACGGTTTTTGGATACTTCTTCCCGATGGGGTATAATATCTTGCTATCGTCAAGCGAAGTGCCGAACCGTCGGCCAATGGTATTTGATTTTGCACCAATCCCTTACCAAAAGATCTGCGTCCTACCACCATCCCTCTGTCATTATCTTGGATGGCTCCTGCAAATATTTCGCTGGCCGAAGCCGAAAAATCATCAATCAACACCGCTATCTCAATATCCTGAAAGCTTCCTTTCCCGTTGGCATGAACGTTTTGGCGGGGTGTCGATTTACCCTCGGTATAAACAATCATATCGCCGTCATGCAAAAACTCGTTACACAGATTGATGGCCACCTCCAGATAACCTCCTGAATTTCCACGGAAATCAAGAATTACCTTCTTACTTCCGTTAGCCTTTAGTTTAGCCATTCCGGTTAGAAATTCGCTATAAGTATTTGCGGCAAATCGGTTAATTTTAATATAACCAATTTCATCCGTAACCATATACGAAACGTCCACACTGTACATGGGAATCTTACCACGGGTAATATCAAATTTGAGTGGTTCTTTTAAATCACGTCGTATTATACCCACTGTAACCTCTGTGCCCATATCGCCCCGTAGCAAGCTTAGCACGGTGGAGTTTTGAATATCGTTGCCTGCTATTACGGAGTCGTTTACCGAAACTATCCGATCGCCGGGAAGTATGCCCACTTTTTCTGATGGACCCCCGGAAATAACGGATACAACCATAACAGTATCTTTTTGAATACTGAATTGCACCCCTATGCCCCCAAATCCACTGGAAAGCTCTTCGTTAACATTTTGCAAATCCTTGGCGGGAATGTAAACCGTATGAGGATCCAACTTCTTTAAAAGCTCCGGTATAATTTCTTCTTCCAACTTTTCCGTATCCACAGTATCCACATATTCCTCATCAATAAGGTTTAGGATGGCTTCTATTTTATTGGTTTTAGGATAAATAACCAATGGGCTGCGTGAGCCCGATTTTGCTGGTAATAGTGCATAGCCAATAATTATTCCGGCTATCAATACCATGGCCAAAACGATGGGCCCAAGTATTTGTTTTTTTGTGTTATTATAACTCATTTTTTATATTTCGATAAAATAAATATCTAAGGGTTACATCTCGATGTTAACCGTTTTAATATTTGCTCTTTTTAATAAATTTACACCATCCTCTACACGGTATAGCTGATTATAAACCACGCGTACGATGCCCGATTGAATGATTAACTTGGCGCACTCGATACACGGCGAACAGGTAACGTAAAGTGTTGCCCCCTCCGAACTGTTGTTTGAGCGTGCCACCTTTGTAATGGCGTTGGCTTCGGCATGTAAAACATAGGGTTTGGTAATTTTGTTTTCATCCTCGCAGTTATTCTCAAAACCCGAAGGGGTTCCGTTATAACCATCACTTATAATCATCTTTTCCTTTACCAGCAAGGCACCTACCTGTCGGCGCTCACAATAGGAATTTTCGGCCCAGACATGAGCCATTCGCAAATATCTTTTATCAAGGAGAAGCTGTTTCTCTTCAGCCGAAAAGTCTTTTTTATTCATCCCAAAATCAATCCGTAAAATATTGAAGTGCAAAAATAGTAAAAAAACTATGCCCCTTTACTTTACAGTGCTAAAATCGAGTTCAAGCCCTTTGGGTTTCAACTTTGTTTCAAAAGGCATACCAAATTTGCCATTGGGTTCAATCATTAAACGATGACTGAGTTCCGGGAAATCAATTTTGGTAAGATCCTTAATCTTATATATCACCGCTCTACTGTGATCGTAGGTTAGGGCAACGTTTTTCACCTGCTTAAAAGGAATAATCTCCCCTCTAACAAACTCTCCTTTACGGTTGGTATATACCTTTATGATGGGCGTTAAACCATTCGCTCCTGCCAGATTAAAACGTGAGTAGGTGGCAAAATTACCCAAACTGTAAATAATGAACCTATTTTTATACACTTCCATGGCGCGTGTGACATGTGGACCATGTCCAAAAATAATATCTGCACCGGCATCAATCATGGCATGAGCAAATTCATATACGTTGCTCCTGTTTTCACCGTAAAATATTTCCTGTTTACGCGTTATATGCTGATGCTCGTCACCTTCCGCTCCCCCATGAAATGAAACAATAACAATATCGCAGTCCTTTTTTAAGTTTTTGACGATACCAATGGCACCGGGCAAATCATTGATGTCCACTGTTCCTGTATTGGGGGAGAAAGCTGCCATGCCTACTTTTACACCCTTAACACGCAAAGTATCCGTGGGTTTATCCAGCAAACCGGCCCATGCCATGTCCATCTTATCAAGATGATAACGGGTTGTATGCGTTCCCACCTGTCCAAAATCACGGATATGGTTATTGGCCAGACTCAGAAAATCGAAGCCAGACTCCTTAAAAATTGGGGCATACTGCTCGGGCATTTTAAAGGCATAGCACTTGGTAGTGTCCTTGCATTGTTTTACAACCGGCCCCTCATCTAAAAAACAGCCTTCCAAATTACCAAAGGTCACGTCGGCCTGTTGCAAATAAGGAACAGCTTCGGAAATATATGGGCGGGGATTGTTATTAGGGGGCAGGTATTCCTCTTTAGGAAAATCGGTGCCCAACATCATATCCCCCACGCCGACAAACGAAATGAGCGTGTCGTTTTGCGCATTCACATTTAGCATTCCAAGCGTTAAGGCAAGTACAAGAACAAAATAGCGTATCATATATTTTACGATTTTTGACAAAAATAACGATTTGGACGCAGCAAACCGCCTAAAAGGTCAAAATGATATTATTCAGTTTTTTGCAAATCAAATTGTTCCATCTAAAATTGCATTTCGACCAATTATTGAAGGTTTTTACCAAAAATGAAGTATTTTTACCCTATCCGTATATCGCAGAACCAAATTAACCTTAATAAACAGCCATCTTGTACTAATAAAACACGGCTGCAATAGCCACATCTTATTGCCATTTAACGCTAACAACATGCCTTACAAAGAACCGAAAATAGAAAAAATGTATTTTACCATTGGCGAAGTGTCAAAAATGTTCGATGTTAAAACATCGCTCATCCGCTTTTGGGAAAAGGAATTCGATATTATTAAACCCTTTAAAAATAAAAAGGGAAACCGAATGTTTACGCCAGCCGATGTGGATAACTTCCATCTGATATTTTATTTGGTAAAAGAAAAGGGAATGACATTGAAAGGTGCACAAAAAAAGTTGGAAGACAACAAAGAAGGTACGGTCAATAATTTTGAGGTGATAAAAAAACTACAGGAAATCAGAGGTGTTTTGTTGGAGTTGAAGGAGAATATGGAAAAGGATGCGGAATAAAAAATTCATATATTATGAATTTTCAAGCCGAAAAAATAGAGATAATGAGATTGATTTTATGAAAGATTATCTAAGATGAGAAAAGTTATTCTATCTCAAAAAAGGACTTTCACCGTCTTTGTACAAAAGAATATACCGACATTTGGATTGCACGAATTAAAACTATAAGAAAATGGCTAATCAATCAGTTATAGAAACAGTTAAACAGTATTTAAGACTGATTCCTAATGATTTAGGGGTTAAAAAAGCATATTTATTCGGTTCACATGCTAAAGGTGATGAACGGGAGGATAGCGATATTGACATAGCTATTATTGTGCAAAACATGCCTGACTTTTTTTTCACACAAAAATTATTAATGAAGCTACGGAGAAACATTGACCTAAGAATAGAACCTCATCCTATTAAGGAACAAGATTTCAACTCCTCTAATCCCTTCGCTTTCGAAATAAAAAATACTGGAATTGAAATAGTTTAAGAATCATAAACATCAAGACTTGGTTCAACCTTGGTTCGAATAGACCGTAAATGAAGAAATATTTGTACTCCCCTACTATTTTTTTACATTTAACGACCTTCCAATATTTCTTTCAAAATCCATCCACATGCAAATAAAACACATCACCCAAATACTGGAAGACTTTGCGCCGCTTTCCTTTCAAGAAAGTTACGATAATGCAGGGCTTATAATCGGTGATATGAACGCTGAGGTTACCGGCATATTGATTACCCTTGATGTAACGGAAGAAGTGCTCGACGAAGCAATTGAATTAGGCTATAACTTCATATTGGCGCACCATCCGGTGGCCATGGGCGGACTAAAACGATTTAACGGCAATAACTATAACGAACGCATCATCATTAAAGCCATAAAAAACGATTTAGCCATCTATGCAGGGCACACCAACGTGGATAGCGTAATGAAAGGTGTGAACGGCAAAATATGCGAAAAAATTGGTTTGCGCGATTGCAAAATTCTGGAACCTAAAAAAGGCGAACTGTTTAAGATAGTTACTTTTGTGCCACTGGCGCAAGCCGAAAGCGTGCGAACCGCAATTTTTGAGGCAGGTGCAGGCCATATTGGAAATTACGACAGTTGTAGTTTTAATTTGGAGGGGCAGGGCACTTATAGAGGCAACGAAAGCACCAATCCCTTTGCAGGTAAAAAAGGCGAACTCCACAGCGAAAAAGAAATTAGAATAGAAACTGTTGTTCCTGCCCATTTAAAATCAAAAGTAATATCCGCCTTAAAACTAGCGCATCCTTATGAGGAAGTGGCTTACGATGTGTACCTATTGAACAACGCCTACGAACAAGTAGGCTCGGGCATGTACGGCATACTCGAAAATGAAGAGGAAGAAATTGTGTTTTTAAAAAGAATTAAAGAGATATTTGGTGCCGGAGCAGTACGCTACACCCACTTATTAGGAAAACCAATAAAAAAAGTGGCGGTTTGTGGAGGGGCTGGCAGCTTTTTATTAAACCGTGCAAAAAGCATTGGTGCCGATATTTTTATCAGTGGCGATTTTAAGTATCACCAGTTTTCGGATGCCGAAAATGAAATTATTATTGCCGATATTGGACACTTTGAAAGCGAACAGTTTACTAAAGAGGTATTTTATGAGTTACTTACAAAAAAAATACCTAATTTTGCGCTTCGTTTATCTAATGTAAATACAAATCCTATTAAATATTTGTAGCAGAATGGCAACAAAAAGTAAAAAAGCTGAAATGTCGGTAGAAGAGAAGCTAAAGGCATTGTACGATTTGCAAAGAGTGGCAACCGAGGTTGACAAAATCAGAACACTTAGAGGAGAGTTACCACTTGAGGTGCAGGATTTGGAAGACGAGATCGAAGGTCTGGAGACCCGTATTTCCAATTACGATAATGAAGTGAAAGCCCTGACGGATTCTATTGCAGAAAAAAAGAACGACATCAAAGAATCAGGGTTACTGATAAAAAAATACGAAGCACAACAATCCAACGTGCGTAACAACCGCGAATTTGATTCCTTGTCCAAAGAAACTGAGTTCCAGAAGCTCGAGATTGAGCTGAGCGAAAAAAGAATCAAAGAATTTACGGCAGATCTTGGAGCTAAACAGGGTGTTATTGAATCGTCGAAACAATTGTTGAGTGACAGGAAAGGTGACCTTGCTGCCAAAAAGAAAGAACTTGATGATATTGTGTCCGAGACAAAGAACGACGAAGACAAAAGAATCAAAAAGATTTCACAAATTGAGGATACCATTGAGGATCGCTTATTAACCGCCTTCAAACGTATCCGATCCAATGCCAACAACGGATTAGCCGTAGTTCCGGTTGAACGGGATGCTTGTGGCGGATGTTTTAATAAAATACCACCACAGCGACAAGTGGACATCAAATCGCGTAAAAAAATAATTGTTTGCGAATACTGTGGCCGAATATTAGTTGACAACGAAATAGACCAAGAGCAAGTTGAAGGTTAGATACCTCCCATAAAAATAGTTAAAGGCCACTCAAGAGTGGCCTTTTTTATTATTTATCTTTGCTAAATATTTATAAGCTCCTTTATGGTTTATGTGTTACATTTACGAGTGGTGTTTGCCGTATTTATTTTGTTGGCTGTGCAACAAGTAACGTGGACTCAAAATATCAATACGGCATTCCAACGTAGTTTTTATGCGGTTCTAAATAGCACCAACATAGGCAACAACACAAGCAACAACACAAGCAACGATTCCATTGTCATAGAATGTAGCCCTGCTGAAAAGGCTTATTTAAGTCATTATCAATTGTTTCTTCGCGAAATGATAAATAACACCTTCCCAACCAATTACAGTGAGCAGCTTAACAGCATTAACGATACCTTAAATAAATATTCCGATGGCGAAGTGCGCACTTTGGCATTTTTGTCGGAGATATACTTACAAAAAGGCATTATGGAATATGTGGCAGATAAACAAAGGGATGCCATACTCTCCTTTTTTAAAGCTTACAGGTATTGGCAAAAAAGCGAAAGCGAACATCCCAAACTCATTTCCAACTTAAAACTCACAGGAATTTTTAACCTTCTTATGAGTAATATGCCACAGCCCTATAACCGATGGGCTGGATGGATAGGCTATGGTGGCGACAGCGAAAGAGGTTTTGCTGCGCTGAATGCCTACTTAGAAGCCAACGGAAAAAAAATAGCTTATAAGCAGGATGCCATTATTCATCTCGCTTTTAGCTATCTTAAATTTGATGTAAGCGATAAGGAAATAGAAAAATTAATTCTCGACAGTCAAGCTAGCCAACTGACTCCCTTAGCGCAGTTTGCACTAACACGATGCGCATTTAAAATACGCAAACCATCACTGGCAACACCCTGGTTTGCGGATAGTACCACCCAGACCTTTTTGCCTATGCTTTATCTAAAAGGCAAGTACCAAGTGCTCAGTTTTGACAAAAAAGCTGAAAAGACACTTTTAGAATATATCAAAAAAAATACATCCGGTCAGTTTGTTGCCGATGCGCACCGCTACCTATCATGGCATTATTTTTTAACCGATGCAACTGATAACTACCATCAACAGCAAAAAATTATATCTAAGCTGAAAGCTTATCCAACCTGGGAGGACAAGCAGGCGAACTACGAGAATTCATTGGATAATAAACTCCACAAAACACTGTTGCAATCCCGAATTTTATTTGATGCTGGAAAATATAAAGATGCGATTGACACGCTTACTGTTCACCAAGCAAGCATAAAAGGGCCTGCACAAAACATCGAACTTCAGTACCGACTGGGAAGATGTTATCAGATGATAGACCAAAAGGCCAGAGCCATATTCCACTATTCCGAAGCCATAAAAATGGGCGATGACGACCAAAGGTATTTTGCACCCTATGCAGCTCTTTTTACTGCCGAACTATATCTGGAAGAAAATCCTGTTACGGCAAAATTCTATCTCGATGAAGCCAAAAGATTGAATAACGGCGAACACCTGACTGATATAACCCGGAGAATTGACCTCTTACAACAACAATTTGAACAATAATCAATAGTTAACTGAAGCGGCTAAAGAATGCACATTGCCGACTATATAGGCCTATATTGCCGACTATAACAAAACATAAACCATTTAAAAAAATAGATTGAAACATTTTGCAATAGAAAGTAAAGGGCTTTCCATGAAGCAAAGATGGATGCAGCAACTCCTCATGGGAGATGGAAAAATAGCTTTTTTGCAAGGTAAAAAGGGATTGCTGTTCTCTACCGTTACCCTCGAAAAATTAATCGACGAGGAACTGCGACACGATAATTTTTTATTAACGAACGATGACGAAAGAAGTATTCGCACCTTTAGCAGTGGCGAGCAGCGCAAAGCATTGTTAAAATATCTGATGCAACAAAAACCGGATTTTTTGGTCTTAGACAATCCCTTCGATTGTTTGGACGTGGAGTCGGTACAGCAATTAAAAAAACAACTGGAGCATGTTGCGCTGCATATCCCTATTGTTCAGCTATATAAAAGACACACCGATATCTTGCCTTTTATTAATAACATACTTCAAATACTACCCGATGACACATTGCATTGGCACTCTGTGCAAGCGTACGAACTAAATACCGCACAAAAGCCGCAAACACTAAATGTTACTATCCCCGGCCCCTTAAAACCCTTCAACAATTTACCCCACGTGCTGGTGGAGATGGACGGGGTGAGTGTGAGCTACAACAACAGAATTGTTGTGAAGGACATAACCTGGCAAATAAAAAAAGGTGAATTTTGGCATTTAAAAGGCCCCAATGGCTCTGGAAAAACCACGCTGCTCTCCATGATTTATGGCGATAATCCCAAAGCTTTTGGTCAGGAGATATATTTATTTGGACAAAAAAAAGGGAGTGGCGAAAGCGTATGGCAGATAAAAGAAAAGATAGGTTATTTTACACCTTCCCTTACCGACAACTTTCGGGGTAACCATAATGCCTTGCAAATGATTATTTCGGGGCTGATGGATAGCGTGGGGCTATATTCCAAGCCCAGTGACCAACAAAAAAAATTAGCAATGGACTGGCTTAGAGTAATTAACTTGGATGATAAAAAGAACCTGCGTTTTAGCGACCTGTCGCAAGTAAACCAACGCTTGGTGCTCATTGTACGCGCCATGATTAAGCACCCTCCTCTTTTAATTCTTGACGAACCATCAACAGGTCTCGATGATGATAGTGCCGCACTCATGGTTGAACTGGTTCAAGAAATAGCCCAGCAAAGCGATACAGCCATTATTTATGTGTCGCACCGCACCGAACAGGGTCTTAAACCAACATATATTTTTCAATTAATTGAGTGCAATGAGGGCAGTACAGGTAGAGTGGTAGCGGATGCATTAATCAATAGACCGATACCTGCCTGTCGGCAGACAGGGATTTTAGATAATAGAAACTAGACTTATTTACAAACGCTATATTATCAAGGGGTTAGCGAAAATCGCGTAACTCAGCAAAAACTCTAACATTCAGATAGTTACAAAAATATAACGAAGTGTTGAAATAAAAAGTAACATTAAATCATTTCAAGTATAAATCACTAACTTTGTGAAAGATATAAAAAACAAAAACTATGCTTGCTGTAAACGGAATATACGATGGTAAAAACATAAGGCTTACAGAAAAAGTAAGCGAGAAAAAACAATACAGGGTTATTGTAACTTTTATTGAAGAGTTGAATCAATCAGATAATGAAGTGCGTGATTTTTCTGCTCAAACCCAGGGATTAGATTTTTGGGAAGATGAGAGAGAGGATATATACCAAGACTACCTACAGAAATGATAAAATAACCCCACATAACTAAAAAAAACGGCTCTTAAAAAAAAAAGAACCGTTCCTTATATTATAATTTTCCAAACTTCTTCTTCCTACTTCGGAAGACGTTTGCGCTCGTGCTCCTGCAGAAATATTTTGCGAATACGAATAAACTTTGGCGTAACCTCCACATATTCATCACCTTGAATATATTCCAGTGCTTCCTCCAAAGAAAAAATAATGGGAGGAGCCAATCGTACTTTATCATCCGTACCTGAGGTACGCATGTTGGTCAGCTTTTTGGTTTTTGTGATGTTAACAGTTAAATCACCGTCACGGTTGTTTTCGCCAATTACCTGTCCTGTGTAAATCTTTTCCTGTGGCGACACAAAAAATTCACCCCTATCCTGCAACTTATCCAATGCGTAAGGTATGGCTGCTCCATCTTCCATGGAAATAAGCGAACCATTAATCCGTTTGGCGATATGCCCTTTGTACGGTTGAAACTCGATAAAACGATGCGCCATGATAGCCTCTCCGGCAGTTGCAGTAAGCATTGCGTTACGTAAACCAATAATTCCACGCGATGGAATGGTAAACTCTATAACCACACGTTCGCCTTTACGTTCCATACTCAACATATCTCCTTTGCGCTGGCTTACCATCTCAATTGCTCTTCCGGCAAACTCGTCGGGCAGGTCAATGGTGAGTTCTTCAATAGGTTCGTGCTTAATGGCAGCTATCTCTTTTATAATTACACGTGGCTGACCTATTTGCATTTCGTAGCCTTCGCGGCGCATGGTTTCTATTAAAATAGCCAAGTGAAGCACGCCACGCCCGAAAACGTTCCATGCGTCTGCCGAATTGGTATTTTCAATTTTAAGAGCCAGGTTTTTTTCCAGCTCAGCATCCAACCTATCTTTGATATGGCGTGAGGTAACATATTTACCGTCTTGACCAAAAAATGGGGAGTTGTTAATGGTAAACAACATGCTCATGGTAGGCTCATCAATAGCAATAGGATCAAGCGCTTCGGGGTTTTCTACATCCGCAATAGTATCACCAATATCAAACTTTTCTAAGCCTATTAAGGCACATAGTTCACCACATTGCACCTCGTCTACTTTGGTGCGACCCAAGCCATCAAAAATATTAATCTCTTTGATTTTAGTTTTAGTGATTGAGCCATCCCGACTTATCAACGCCACCTGCTGATTGGTCTTGAGTTGGCCACGATGAACACGTCCTATGGCAATTCGTCCAGTATATGGGGAGTGATCCAAAGAAGTGATAAGCATCTGTGGCGTACCTTCAATGATTTTAGGAGCAGGTATATTTTCTAAAACGGCATCAAATACAGCCGATATATCATCGGTTTGCTTTCTCCAATCGGTACTCATCCAATTGTTTCTGGCCGAACCATAAAGGGTGACAAAGTTCAACTGATCTTCATCGGCATCTAAGTTAAACATGAGGTCAAAAACTGCTTCCTGAACTTCCTCAGGGCGGCAATTGGCTTTATCCACCTTATTAATAACAACAATGGGCTTTAACCCTAGTCTAAGTGCCTTTTGCAACACAAAACGAGTCTGTGGCATAGGACCTTCAAAGGCATCTACCAAAAGCAAAACCCCATCGGCCATATTTAAAACACGTTCTACTTCTCCACCAAAGTCCGAGTGACCTGGGGTATCAATAATGTTTATTTTCGTGCCTTTGTACATTACCGAAACGTTTTTCGAAAGAATAGTAATCCCTCTTTCCCGCTCCAGATCGTTATTGTCCATAAAAAGTTCCTTGACCTCCTGGTGATCCTTGAACAATTTACCTGCTAGTAACATTTTATCCACCAGGGTAGTCTTGCCGTGGTCAACGTGCGCAATAATTGCGATATTCCTTATGTCGTACATATATTAATAAAAAATGAGGGTGCAAAGGTAGTTTTTATTTCGGTTTTTTTTTGCTGTTGATTTTAAATAAATTGCATAAACAATTGTATTTAAAGGTTTTTAACCGTTCGGTTCAAATTAAAAGGTGGAAAAAACAGACAGTTGTGCTCAAAATGCATAGGCGTGCACTTTGATATTTATAAATGTGACCATCACAAATAACGATACATTCATGAAATGAAACAAACACGTCAGGAGTAGATAATACAAAAAACGTCAGGACATGTAATGAATTGTCTTGACGTTCTTCTTTAAAAGTTACAATTCTTAGTTACGCGTGTGGTGGAAAGCAAAACACCTCACATTCCATTGGTAGTGTAAAAAGTCGTTTAGTCAGCAACAACTACACCTATTTTTTTCTGAACAAAAGCGGCAATTCGTTTAACGCTCCCAAAGTTTTCTTCTTGTAATTCGGTATCTTCTGTTACAACATTGAATTCGCTTTCCAAGAAGTTAATTAGTCCCAATAGTCCCATTGAATCAAAAATGCCCTCATCGAATATTAAGGTTTCATCCTTAATGTCGGATAAGTTAGTAAATGAAGTTTCCGCAATAAATTTTCGTATATCTTCCCTCATAATAAAAAGTTTAATCAATTAGTTAGTTTCCTTGATACGGAATTAAAAACAATTTGTTACCTCCAATTAAAAAAACAAATTGTCTAACGGAAAGTTAAAATAGTAGCTATAAAAAACGGCAAATACTATTGTATCATCTGTTTATCCAACTCACTATACTGACTGTTTTGCGATTTATATTCAGGTACCAACTCTTTCATTCGGGACACGAGGTGCTCATTATTTTCCATTTTAAGCGCAAGTAACAGCTCTTTAATACGCTCTTTGATAATGACATATTCATATTGCCGTACTTTGGCAATCATAATTTTCTCATGATGTGTAGGCATTGTACTTTCCTTAGACGCCAGCAGTTCTTCGTATAATTTCTCTCCGGGTCGTAGTCCAGTGTAGGTAATATCAATATCCTCACCTAGTTTTAACCCAGAGAGGCGAACCATCTCCTTGGCCAGATCAACAATTTTAACCGGTTCACCCATGTCGAATACAAATATCTCACCACCACGTCCCATAAAGCCGGCTTCAAGAACCAATTGACACGCTTCGGGAATGGTCATAAAATATCGGGTAATATCTTTGTGCGTTACAGTTATAGGCCCACCCCGTTCTATTTGCCTTTTAAACAAAGGTACCACCGAACCATTTGAACCCAACACATTACCAAAACGGGTGGTCACAAACTCAGTTTTCACATCTTTTAATTGTGACAAAGCCTGAATATATATTTCGCATATGCGCTTAGAAGCACCCATCACATTGGTTGGATTGACCGCTTTATCCGTAGAAACCATTACAAATTTCTCCACTTGATACTTAATAGCCAAATCGGCCAACACCTTCACCCCACCAATATTTACGCGGATAGCTTCGTAAGGAAATTCCTCTAATAAGGGTACATGTTTATAGGCTGCTGCATTAAAAACTATCTGAGGACGATATAAATCAAAAACCTCCTGCATGCGATGCGCATTGGTAATATCAGCCAAAACAACATTAAACGGTGCATCCGTATGACTCAACAACAACTCTTGTTGTAAATCGTACAACGCCGACTCGGCCATGTCCACCATTACAATTTTTCTAACCGAAAAGCGTAACAGCTGTCGCACTATTTCGGAACCAATGGAACCGGCAGCTCCAGTAACCGCTATCACTTTTCCATCCAAACCATCCATTATCTGCAGTTGATTCAGCCTAATCTCTTCGCGTCCCAGTATATCTTCAATGCGTATATCCCTAATCTGATTTTGGTTGGAAATACCATTTACCCAATTGCCCACCGAGGGCATTACCTTTAATTTCCATCCCTTATCCAAACAGGCATTTGTAATATCGTGTTTACGTTTAACTGTAATACGGTTAATGGCCAGAATAACCACCTCTATCTGTTTAGCCTCACCAACCCTCAGTGCTTTCTCCCAACTAAAAACCGGAACAGAATGTAGCACAACGTTTTTCATGTTCGCGTTATCATCTATTATTCCAACTACATTATACTGATTGGCTTTATCGCTACGGATAGCTTCAAGCGTAATTTGCCCCATATCCCCGGCTCCATAAATAAACACATTAGTGGAGGTATTCTTTTTAGTTAATGAACTATAGGTTTCTTTCACTAAAATCCTAAACGTAAAGCTGAGTACTATGGTCATCAAAAAATGAAATATCAATACCAAACGAGGCACTATAAACCAGCCATATTGGAGCCACTCAAAAACCGAACTGGATAATATTAGAAAAACAAAAGCACTGAAACATGCTACAGCCAAAAGCTTTAGCTCGTTATAATTGCTATGCCTGATAACTCCACGGTAAGAACCAAACAAAAGAAAGGATACCAAATAAACCGTCAACACATACGTACCCCCAATCAACATATCGGAAACCGAATATGCCGTTAATTGAACGTTTAACCTAAGAATAAAGGCGAGGACAAAGGCATTTGCCGAAATACCCAGATCAATCAGCAGAATCCACCAAGGGGAAACAACACGACCATTAAAAATATTTAATAGAATACTTTTCATTGTTATGTATGTAAGTTTATACGACTTATCTTTCTAGGTTTGGTGTCCAGACTGCACAAATAATCATCAAATTACAAATTTATGCAAGTAAATACCCACAAATTTGATTTAAAATACACCAAAATATGATGAACGTTTTAAACTTGTAATTTAAAAGCTACAAAATTGCGATTACAAAAATGGGTAAATCTAAACCAGATTTACCCATTCTTATTTAATAGTTTATATTCTAACTGCTTGAGTTTTAAATAAACTTAATTCCGAAATTAATAAACAGCTAATACTGCTTGCTAATCTTTTACAGATCATTACATTTATTTTTTAACCATTTCACTATATTCTTCCAAATATAATGGATAAGTAACATCTTTGTCTAGATATTTTCGTGCAGTTTCATGTTCCACATCTGGAATACTTTTGATAAATGCAATATCTTCATCCGTGAACTCCGCTCCATTATCCGTAAGCTTATGCAACATCGATTGCAACCTTGCCGAAATCACATCAAACGTTGGCCCTTCCGAAGATTTAAGTTGATTGCCGGGATTTGACTGATTTGCTGCAATCATTTCAAAATTTATCATCTTCCAGCCAATCATATCCAAAAATCTCCAAATAATTTTAGAAGTTGTTACACCCAAAATATGGTAAACAACGTCATGCCCAGGATATGGCAACAAATTGAAATTTGCACAATACAAATCAATAATAACTTCTTTAGATTGTTTACCTGCTAAACTAATCCAAACCGTTTGAAGTTGCAAACCATGCTGATACCCATTTTGAGTAGATTCCCAAATAAGTCCTTTAGGTAAAAAGATGGTTCGGGGCGTGTTGGAATTATTTTTTAGAGTAAGTTTAAGCTTCACATCCCCTCCGCTCCCATATTCCCAATTGCCTGAATTGGCAGATTTTAAATTGCTTGCAGTGGTTGTTTCATTTGAGGCACCGGTAATTACACCTTCTAATGTAATATCTTCCGGATAAACAAAATTCTCTTTTATTTCAGGTTTCACGTCGGTATTGTTTCCGAATCCGGGTATATTACCAGGAACTTCCGAAGGACCGGAGTTTTTTTCGCACGAAACCAAGCCTAGTACGCTAACGGCTATTAATAATGTTAACAATTTCTTCATGATACAATGGTTTATTAATTAGTTTTCATACAATTTAATGAATCTATCTATTAACTCTTGCTTTTTATTGACAGAACAATCTATTTAATTGATGAGATTCAGTTACAATAAAAACTATACGTTGCCTGTCCATAGCTAAAGTTTCGCAATAAGTGTGATTTAAGAATCTCTAACGTAAAAACAACAACAATGAAGACAAATTGTTGAAAGTACATAAAACATTATTGACGAATAGTTAAAAATACATGATAAGTAAGATGTTTGAAACCTTTTTTGAATAAAACTCGTAAATTTGACAATTGTTTGGAGAAGCAAAATAAATAAAGAATTTTAATTACAAAAAACATTAAATAGTTATTCGAGTTATAACAATACTTAAGCTTGCAACACAAATTCAACACTATATAAACACAACACAAAAACACAACACAAATGAAGAAGTTACTATTAACTTTATTGATGTTCGTGCCCTTACTTATTACGGCACAGGACATAGGGGGCGATTATTATGTGGCAGTAGATGGGAACGATTCCGGCCCTGGCACATACGACAGACCATGGGGAACATGGCAAAAAGCCTTTTCTACGGCACAAGCGGGCGAAACGGTTTATTTTAGGGGGGGCGTTTGGTATCCACAGGAACATGCATTTGGTAATGCCATAGTAATAGTTGACCCTGAATTAGGATATGGCAATACAGGCACTAGAGAAGCTCCTATTAAATTTTTCAACTATCCTGGCGAAGTTCCTATCCTTGATTGCTCACAAGTGGATATGACGGGAAATCGCTTTAATAGTGCATTAGATATTACTCGTGTTGGCTGGTATCACCTCAAAGGTCTTACTGTACGTAATGTTATACAGCCAACTTCGCAAGAACTTGCTTGTGGTATTGGTAACGGTATTACTCATAACATGATTTTTGAGAATATGACTATACACGATGTTGGGGGTAGAGGTATGACTTATTGGGGTGTTGCAGGGCATCCTGAATATCCTGAAATACCTACTGATACAACTCGGTTTATTAATTGTGACATATATGATTGTGTAGATTTAGTAAGTTCTGTACCAGGTAATGGTTCTGATGGGTGTAAGATGGATGCTGAAAGCGGTACTTACCTTTATTTTTATGGTTGCCGTGCTTGGGGTAATGGCGATGATGGTTTTGATATATCGGGGCCAGGACGTTTGATATTTGATAACTGCTGGGCATTTAATCAAGGTTTCGCCGGTGCTCTTGATGGTAATGGTTTTAAGTATGGAGCTAATAGAGGTATCGGTGCTACACAAGACGCGATTGGGAATACTCATGTAGGCCCTAATGTTACTGGAGTAAGACGGGTACTTAAGAATTGTATTGCAGCTGGTAATTTAGGTCTTGGTTTATATGATTTAGCTTATGCCCCGTATTATCCTAATGAATCTAGGGTGTATAACAATTCGCTTTATAACAACGGCATAAGTATATCAATATCTATAAATGATGCTTATAATGGCATAACCCCTCCTAAATATTATAATAATATAGCTTATAAACCCGTAGAGATCACAGCGGCTGGTTATCCCTATATTCTATCAGTAGGTGAATTTTACGAAACATATAATAACACTTTTAGATTTGCACCAGCAGAAGAAGTTGGTAGTTTGCCTTGGTTTAGAATAAACGAAACCTACACGGTTACAGACGATGATTTTATTAGTTTAAATGTCCAAGAACTGAAATCTCCCCGTAAACCCGATGGTTCGCTGCCTGATGTTAATTTTATGAAACTTGTTGCAGGCAGTGATTTAATCGATGCCGGACTTGATTTAGAAACAGTAATTGCAAGTGAATTAAGAGCTGCAGGCATTGACGCCAATACATATCTAGGTGCTGCCCCAGACCTTGGAGCTTTTGAATATGTGCCCAACGACTATAAACCTATAGAAATAACAGACTACACCCCCAATAAAACGGCGGATATTGTATCGGTAACTTATTACTCACCACAAGCAGGCACCGTTAGCATTACAGCAACCGACGATACGGGCAACCAGTTTATTCAGCCAAGTGATGAGGCCAGTATTGGACAAAACAATCAGGTTGAGGTTGATTTAAGTGGCCTAGCTGCGGGTGTATATACGATTCGCTTAAGCAATGGCAACTCAAACACATCGTGTACAGTTACCAAGCTACCCGATGATGTGAATGTCACTTATAAAATAGTTAAAAGCTTCCCCAACCCTACTATTGGGCTGTTTGCCATTCAATTCACCTGTTCGAAGGTGGCCAATATTACAGTGACCGTTACAGACGAAGTGGGGCAAACCATGTTGACAGATTATTTTTCGGCAAAACCAAACCTCAACAAAATGGTATTAAACCTAGCTCCACTGCTAAGAGGCAATTACAAAATAAACTTAGATAATGGCGTAGATATAATTAGCACAACGGTTACAAAGCAATAGTTTAAACTTTTGTTTAAAAAGTAAATATAGAGCCGGGAACATACTTGTTTCCGGTTTTTTTTGTTTTAAAGTATCTTTGGTTTGTTTCTATTAAAACTCGCAAAACCAAGCGCAATAAACAATAATGGTGTAAATTTGTTTTTCAACTGGTAACAAGGTAGTATATTAATGCATCCGCTTGCCAATAGAAAATCAGTCAATGTTCATTTTAAAATTGCATTTTTATGAAAATCAAATTAATTTATTTTGTTTTAGGCGCATTCTTCGTTATCCTCAATTCGTGCAACAATTCAAAAGAAGCTACTCCAACAACAAAAACAAGCTCCGACATGAATATTGCATTTTTACATCACAGCACAGGCAGTGCCATTTGGAACGGCACCAAACGCACTTTCCTTATCAAAGTAGTTAACCGAATTAGTGATCGTCTTGCAGAAATGATGACTAAAAGTCCACGTGTACCCGCTTATATTGAAGCACATAACTTGGAAAACCAGACAGATTACCGAATCACCGAAATGGCCTTTCCAAAAATATCGCCTTACGGATGGAACAATTATCCCTACGACTATTATAACATTTGGGTAAAGAATGCAGGAGGGGAGCCATACCTAGAAGAACCTACGCTGGAAATGCTTACAAAAGATTATCAGGTAATTATTTTTAAGCATTGCTACCCCTCCAGCAATATTCAGCCCGACCAGGATTCTGCCGATATTAATTCGGATGTGAAAACAATGGCCAACTATAAGCTCCAGTATAAAGCCTTAAAAAAGAAGATGCACGAATTCCCTAATACTAAATTTATCTTATTTACGGGTGCAGTGCAGGTGCAATATTATTTACCCGACGAGGAGGCAAAAAGAGCCAAGACCTTTTATAATTGGGTAATAAATGAATGGAACGAAGAAGGCGACAATATTTACCTTTGGGATTTGTACGCTTTACAAACTGAAGGTGGCCTCTATTTTAAGGATGATTACGCACTAACACCCTATAACTCTCATCCCGGTGGTGATTTTTCGAAAAAAGTTTCGCGATTGTTTGCCAACAGGATTATTGATGTGGTGGAAAACAACGGTACAAAAACTAAATTAACAGGTGAAGCACTTCAGTAGCATTCGCACAACAACAAAAAAGCCGGGTTCACCCGGCTTTTTTGTTGTAATACATTGTGAAGTTTATACGATTAATGCTTAATAATTTTTTTACTAAAAGGATTGTCCAAGGCAATTACAAGCAGATACATTCCGCTGGGAAGACTATCCATATTGATTTGGCAAGTATTACCTTCTATCATTTTTTTTTGCACTGTTTGCCCGTTTACGCTAATTAAACTAACCACCTTCCCCGTGATATCTTCTTCTGATTTTATCTCCACGAGCCCATCTCTTTCTATCACCTGAATAGTATCTGTTTTATCATCCTGAAGTACGGAAGTTGAAATCGGTTTACCATCCCAACCGGCCATGCGGGCGAGTAACCACCACATCGCTTTGGCCACACGTTCGGCTCCGTTATAGCCAATGTGACTCGTATAACCACCCTCCAGATTATCAGGGTGTATTAAGCCGTAGGTCTGCTCAGTTTGATTATTATCTATCCAGCTTGTCGTTTCAAATTGTCCGGCATCATTGTAGCATAGTATGTCCGCATAATCTATCAAGTAACCACCTCCAGAATTTTTCACGTAATCCCGTATATACTGCCATTTTAAGAATTGCTGATAGCCTCGTTCACCCTTAGCCCATCCTTGATCACCATTATCGACCGACCCGGTAGTAAATATTACCTTTGTGGCTATGTCGTTATCTTTGCAATATTGATTGTACTCATTAACGGTCTCGATATAAGTATTCATACTAACGCTATTTCCAGTTATCGCTTTATCTTGATCATCCAAGCCCCAAATGCGGCTACCATCTGGCCCATCAGTAGTCCTTCCGGCCCAACGGACATGATAAGCAGGGTCATATTCACCCGAAGGCTCATTTTCAAATTGGGCATCGTATGACCAACCGTACATAGTAGCACTTAATTTGGGACCAATATCATGACAATACTGAAGATATGCCTTAATGCGCTCACGAGCTTCTGGGTTAGTGTACCAATGTTGTTGCTCGTTTTGGTATTCCCATGCAGTAGGGGAATTTTGTGTACCCCGGATTGCTGTACTTATCCTTAAATGTTGATCCGTATAAGGTTCCGGTTCACCTTCATATTTTTTTGAAGACGGTTTGGTAGGGTCATTGTCATCGAGCATGTCGGCTCCGGTAATATATGCTTCTGCATGTGACTTTCCTGCCACACTTACCCACATTTTTTTTACTTCATCCACCCATTGTTGGGGTATTTTATCGTACATATCCACTACGTTATGATCTGCCACAATCTGCGCAGGAGTAACATGATAAATCGGAAGGAGCAACAAGAAAAGAGCAAATTTTTTCATATTCAATTACATTGATGGGTTTAGTATTAATTTACTCTGTGATAAATATATGCATTACTAAAACGATATATGCCTATAAATTTAGGGTAAATTAAATTTGATAAAATAAAAAAGATTAACCCAATTTAATCAAATCCGTTGACAAATAAAAATAAAATACCATAAGGTCTTTATTTAAGGGATTTGGCCCTTTGTTATTAAAAGTTCTATCAATTTTTCATCGAATAGTTGCACACCGTATTGATTCAGGTGATGCTCATCCAAAAAGTGCAATGAATCATTCAACGTTAACATCTCATTAAAATTATAGTATTCGCCATAAGCATCCATTTTATCATTGAACAACTTGTTATTTGTATATGAATGATATAACGAAGAAGTAATAGGAGCAAATACCAATACTACCTCAATATTTCTTTTTTTTATTAACTCCAATGTTTCTTCAAAGTTTTTATATTGCTCGATGTTAAACTTCCATTCTTGTTTGGGGTGGTTAATATATTTAAAATACGATATTTCTTTCTCCACATAACCTCCGTTGATGTAAGTATCATCATCGATATGCTTTGGTTGATCTAATTCGAGTCTTTTATGCAGTGGATCTGATAAGATTTGATAAAAGAAAGTATTATAAAGCTTTACGTTATGCATTACAATAAACTTTTCAAAGGTGGCAAAATCAACCGAATCGTTGGCCAAAATATCTACAAAAGACTCTACTCCATCTATTGAAAATGTAGTGGGGAAAACATCATAAACAATTAATTTTGGATTTAGTCGGTCCAGATAACGACGCAATAAAATTTTTGTTTCCAATGGTGTTTGCGCACTTGTTCCTAAGTTGAAGCATCGAAACCCTGCTTTTTCAAATATCCGTGTGTCAAACCCACGATAAGCATGTGATGAGCCCAAAAAAAGTATATCTACTGTACCAAAATGTTTCACCTCTTTTAAACGAAGTTCAGTTTGTCCTACAATAGAACTATTTAAAATATTGGGTGTTGCAGCGGGCGGAATAAATGAGCCCATTACATACAATAATGCTGCATATAATAAAACTACAAAAGGAAGAAAAGCCAACAGCGTAAAACAAAAACGTTTCATATGCTTATAATTAATTTCATTTGCCATATGCCTGCCCGGCGCAGACGGGGAACTCGCCATTACAATCATTCCCCTCCCGCTAAGGCGGGACAGGTTTTGTGAGAAGCAACTCTCATAGCCTGCCCCGACCCTTCGGGGGCTCGTTTCATGTATTGTGAATAATTTACTAAAACTGAAAATAAATAAAAGGGCTTTCTTCTGTTCTCATGTAAACACCAATTACAAAAATAACCAGACCATATATCGTCCAACGCAGCCACCTGTTATTTATTTGACCTATACCACCTAGAGCAAATTGCTCACGACGCGCTACCCACTCCACCATTACAGCTAATATAGTGAGTACAATGGTTAATAAAGCCCCATGCAAATTAAAAAAGTTAGGCATCTGGAATAAAGTCTTTGAAAAAATTCCACCTAAATAATCTAAAGCGTGCGTTACACTTTGAGCTCTAAAAAAAACCCATGCAAAAACGGTAAGTAAAAAAGTAGTGAGTATGGCAAAAAAATCCTTGAGCGATGGTAAACGTCTATCCTGTGCAACTACGCCTAAATTATTCCTGTTATTTTGAGTAAGTAGCAAGGGTAGAAAATAAATAGCATTTAGAAGACCCCATATTACGAAAGTCCAATTTGCACCATGCCAAAATCCGCTTACCACAAAAATAATAAAGATGTTTCTAACTTTCATCCATGTACCCCCGCGGCTACCACCCAAAGGGATGTACAAATAATCGCGAAACCATGTTGAGAGCGAAATATGCCATCGGCGCCAAAATTCGGCTATATCTCGCGAGAAATAGGGGTATGCAAAGTTTCGCATTAAATCGAAACCAAATAAGCGCGATGTACCGATAGCAATATCGGAGTAACCCGAAAAATCGCCATAAATTTGAAAGGTGAAAAACAAAGCACCTAACATCAGGGCACTTCCATTCATCTGTGCAGAGTTATTGAAAATTTGATTGGCAAATTCGGCGCAGTTATCTGCAATAACCACCTTTTTGAATAAACCCCAAAGTATTTGTCGCATACCATCCGCAGCTTTACTGTATTCGAAGTTTCGTTTAGAATAAAACTGAGGGAGTAAATTGGAAGCCCTTTCGATAGGTCCAGCTACCAGTTGAGGGAAAAAGCTAACAAAAGCCGAAAAAGCAATAAAATCCTTAGTTGGTTTCAGTTTCTTTTGGTACACATCAATGGTGTAACTCATTGTTTGAAATGTATAAAAACTGATACCCACGGGAAGTATAATTTTTAACGAACCTGCTGTAAACGTTCCACCCAAAAGACTAAAAGCGGAGATGAAGTTATCCAGAAAGAAATTATAATATTTGAAAAATCCGAGAAATCCGAGATTAAAAACAATGCTAATCCACAGCAACACCTTACGATTTCTATCTTCCTCTTCTCCTGCTAATCTACTTCCCACCAAAAAATCAACCATGGTACTCAGAAAAATCAATGATAAGAACCGATAATCCCACCAACCGTAAAAAACATAACTTGCGGCTACAATTAATAAATTTTGTAGTTTCAAATTTCGGTTAAATACGAACCAGTATAAGACGAATACGACCGGCAGAAAAATCGCAAAATCGAGAGAGTTAAATAACATTTAAGGCTTATTCCATTGAAAAATTTTTGAAGTGCCCGGTAGCACACTCGAATTATCCGGCACGTTGGTGAAAACTGTTGCATTGGCACCAATGGTTACATTATTTCCTATGGTAATTTTCCCGAACACAACTGCTCCGGCAAAAATTTGCACATTATCGCCTATGGTAGGAGCTCCATCATCGGTACCACCAATGGTAACCTGTTGATATACAGTGCAATTTTCACCTATTGATACGGCACCGATGGCCGTTGCAAAACCGTGTATTATTTTAAGTCCTCCACCAATCGTTTTTGTTTGAATAAACAAGGTGGATTCGGAACGACAAATATAATTGAGGAAAAAGGAGTAGGGTCGTGTTCTATAATAAAATAAATTCCTGAACTCTCTGCAAAACGAAAGTAGATATAACAAACCAAAGTACACATTAAAATTTAGTCCCATATTTTCCAAACTCCTTGCCATATCAGCCTTTATAATCGGTTTGTTTTTATGAAGAACAAAAAGAATTAAATGCGGAATGCAACGTATGGCATTAAATAGCATCAAAATATACTCTTGTGGTGTTTTCATGTTTTACGTTTTTTTACTTCAAAGTTAGAAAGACAAGTTGCCCAAACTATCTTTAAATACGCTAAATCCACTCATATACAAATCGATATGATCTACTTCCATTCTGGGATTAATCCCAACCCGGGGTATAGAAAAAATATTTTTCGACTGCTTACGCGAGATATTCTTGCGTTGCGTTGTGAACGCCATTTTTAGATTACATTTACCTGCTATTTCAAATTCTCGCTCACCCGCTTCCACAGTGGTACCATAGGGATATGCAAAGTATTCAATATTTTTACCTATTATCTCTTTTAACCGCGCTATTGATCCCTGAATTTCTGTATATACATCTTCTGTACTCATTGCACTTAATGCCATATGATTGAGTGTATGTGCACCCAAGGTAACTAAGGGATGCTCACTTAATTTTTTTGTTTGTTCTAAAGTTAATATCAATTTATCGTTCAGCTCAAAGGGTCTCACATCAGAACCCTTTAAAATAAGCTGCATCAGTGCATTATAATCAGATACATTGGTACACTCCAAAATTAAAGTTTTAATCTTTCCAAAAGCAACTCTTTTTTCTTCCTCCGTTTCAGTTTTAAAAATATATTCTTGATTGTTATAACAAAACTTAAGGCAATTCTGTTTAAACATGATTTCTTCGAGGAGATACCACCATAGAAACGCTGTTTTATCGATATATCCGGTGCAAACAAAAACCGAAAAGGGCGCATCGTATTTTTCAAATACGGGCAGTGCATGGGTCAGGTTATCCAAATATCCATCATCAAAAGTAAAAGTTACAAATCGTTTCGATTTCTCCTTACTTGTTATCCTTTTATAAAACTCATCCAACGAAACAATGTCAATGTCATTATTTTTATAATAAGTGATTACCTGTTCCATATAATCGCTAGTAACTTGTAGCCCACCGGTAATTAACTTTTTATTGTCGTTATAAACCCTATGAAACATGATAGCATGACCAATACCTCCATAAAATGGTTTGAATAGTTTATGTATCCCCGTTTTTTTTATGAGTTTCGTTTTATTCATCCTGCTGTAATTATGACACCAAAAATATTAAAATAATCCTATTTTTAAAAGCATTGCCTTATTACTTCCACCACTTGCGTGCGTTGCGCATCGGCAAGGTTGGATCCGCTGGGTATGCAGATACCAGAGGCAAAAAGATTTTCGGAAGTTCCATTCATGTATGCCTCATAAATATTAAAAATGGGTTGTAAATGCATGGGTTTCCACAAAGGACGCGATTCGATATTGTACTTTTCAAGTGCTTCTTGAATCTGAGAATAGGTAACTTCTGTTTTATCCTTATCTATTAGGAAGGTTGTTAGCCAACGGTTTGAGAAATAATCGGTTCCCGGGAGATCAGGAAATTGTATTGCTTCGATACTTTTAAAACTAGATTTATAAAAATTATAATTCTCTATTCTCTTTTCCACTCTTTTATCTATCACTTCCATCTGTCCTCTGCCAATTCCGGCAAGCACATTACTCATCCGATAGTTGTAACCAATTTGGCTATGCTGATAATGCGGGGCCTGGTCGCGGGCTTGTGTAGCCAAAAAACGGGCTTTAATGGCATACTCTTCCTCGTTACACAGCAAGGCACCACCGCCCGAAGTGGTAATTATTTTATTACCGTTAAATGAAAGTATGGACAATTTACCAAAGGAGCCTAAGGGTTTACCTTTGTATTTACTCCCTAGCGCTTCGGCGGCATCTTCAATTACCGGCACCCCGTACCGATTGGCTACCTCCATAATCTGATCCATTTTGGCGGGCATCCCGTAAAGATGAACCACAACAATAGCTTTTACTTTTTGTAAGGTATTATTTGCGACCCGTTCCTTGAGTGCCTGCTCTAGTAGCTGAGGATCCATGTTCCAGGTATCCGGTTCACTATCAATAAACACGGGTTTGGCACTTTGATAAACAATTGGATTTACCGTAGCAGAAAAAGTAAAAGTTGACACCAGCACCTCATCACCCGCCTTTACGTCCAACATAATAAGTGCTAAATGAAGTGCTGCAGTGCCCGAACTAAGCACTGCGGCATGTTTTACACCACAATAATTAGCCAGGGTATCTTCAAAGGCATTTACATTGGGTCCCAGTGGAGCAATCCAGTTTTGCTCAAAAGCTTGTTGTATATATTTTTGCTCGTGCCCCGACATATGGGGACTTGATAAATAAACTCGTTCGGTTTGGCTCATCTTATTTTTATTTTTTTGGAACTGCTATTATTTTTTCTTTGAAGCGATAAAACACCACCTCATCATCTTTAACATTTTGGTCGAGTACCATACCTGCGGCAATTTTATTGTTATGGCCTACGGAAATATGGGGTATGGTAACACTATTTATTCCGAATAAATTTTCGTGCCCAATAGCTGTAAAACCTGAGAAACAAACATTGGGACTAATGAAATTATAGTTGCCCATTTGTGTATCGTGCCCTAAGCTGCATCGGGAATTGATTAAATTAAACTCTCCTATTTTTACATTAGGGCCAATATTTACATTAGGGCCAATTATGGAACCATTACCTATAACGGCCGAGGGAGATATGTAGGCTGTTTTATGAACGAAAGAAATGAAAGTTGCACCATTCTCCACAAAACGTTCTATAATAGGTCTTCTATAATTGAGGTTCGCAATGGCCATCAAATAAGATGCATTTTTGGATATAACATGATCTTTTATAGTTCCCAGATACGGGGCTGAGAATTGATAGGCTTGATAGCTATTTGGGTTATCGTCTATAAATCCTTTGATTTGAATTTGCTGCACATCGGATTCTAGCTGTGCAAAACATATATAGTCGTTTATTTCGGCTGCATGTCCACCAGCACCGATAATAATAAGGTCTGTCATAAAAAATGAATGGTTTTTTGTATTTTGATTGCAGAAGTTGAATTTAGCATTTCTAACTTTTTCTTAAATAGGACATCTAAGAAAACTCCCAGTTTTTTTAATACTCTTTCATGATTACCCCAAACCCCTAAAGGGGCTTTGTTTTACAGCTTAGTAAAATTGATTAAGTGATAATCTAATAAAAATAGTGTTACCGAAATTGGAGAGAGCAAAAGTCCTCTTTAAGGTTAAGACGGAAAATATCCACATTTTAAAAGAGAATTGTTTTGTTTTCATCACGCTATTTGGCCAGGTAGCCTCCATCTACCACTAAATTGGTACCGGTGATCCAGCGCGAAGCATCACTTAACAGGAATACGCAGGCGTTGGCCACATCTTCGGGTAAGCCGAGCCCCAAGGGATGCTGGTTTGTTACGTAATCGAGGGCTTCTTGATTTCTGGAATAAATGGCCGATTGCGACATGGGGGTTTGTACCACGCCAGGTGCAACCGAATTTACTCTAATACTTCTGGGTGCTAATTCAACCGCCAATGACTTGGCAGCTGAAACCAAGGCTCCTTTTGTCATGGAGTACAAGGTTTTCCCTTTGGCCCCCACCACACCCATCACCGAACTAATAAAAATAACACTACCTCCTTGCTTCGAGAAGTTTGATGCACTAACCACCAGCTTAGTTAAGTTTAACGATCCCAATACATTGGTTCTGAAAAACGTTTCCATTTTATCCGTAGATACGGCATTTATGGGTAGGGTTGTAGATATTCCGGCACAATTTATTAGGCCGCTTATTTGACCAAATTGGGTACTGATATCCTTAATGCTTGCCGCTGCTTGCTCAAAATCGCATAAATCAAATGGAAACGTTTTATGCTTAGATATATTTTCCATTGCCTGCAAGGTGTCGTTTAAGCGATCGGCATCCCTACCAAGCAACGCAACAGCAGCTCCCATCTGGCTGCATGTAATGGCACATTGCCTACCGATACCCGAAGAGGCACCAGTAATTACAATTACCTTGTTGTGCAGGGTAAAAGGTGTTTTATTCATATTGATGGATTAGATATTGATTTTGGCAAGCCAGATTAGTATAAGAGTACGAAGAATTAAAAATGCTTACACAATTAGTTTTATTCCCTTACCCTGAGAACCGGTCCCACAATACTGCGGAATTTGTAACGAAATATCCACTAAACAACATCATGCATTTGCGGCACAAAACAAGGGTGTGCAAATAACAACTTTATGCTTGTGCCGATTTACATTGCGTTAAATACCTAGGGCTGCGCTGCGCTTACCCTAGGTTATTAGACTGCGCCCCGTTGGGGCTTGATTTACAGCATGTCTATCACAAGCATTGGTTTGTTGGTTTATCTCGAGCAGCCATTGGCTAAATGCCATAAGCTATCAGCTACCGGCCATCAGCTATCGGCCATTAGCCATCAGCCATCAGCTACCAGCCATCAGCCACTATACTTCCACCACGTTTCCTACGTAACAGTTGTCCACATCAATAATGGCAGTTCCCCAAGACAGGCCTACGCCGAAGCCGCAAAGCAATAGGCGAGAATGCTTATTGAGTTTATCTTTTAATTCCGACACAATAGTTAGAGGAATAGATACAGATGAAGTATTTCCATACTTATGAACCGTTGATGGAATTTTTTCATCTGCTAACTTTAATTTTTTAGCAACCAGTCCGTTGATGTATTGATTGGCCTGATGAAACACAAAATAATCTACAGTAGAGGTATCCACACCGGCATATTCCACCAAACGTTTAAAATCCTTGGGTATTTCACGCAAAACAAAGTTAAACACATCAGCTCCATTCATATATCCATGCTCGTCGGATCGCATGTTACCATACTCATCCACCACCTTTTCTTTTAGCGTTTCTGCACTTGACATGTTTCGATATCCACCAGCGGGTATTTTTATCAGGTCTTCACGTTCTCCATCGGAGTTCAACGAGAACCAGCTGGTGCCAAACTTATCATTTTTTTCTATCAACGCAGCTATACCAGCATCGCCGAACAAGAAGGCCGTTTTACGATCCTTTTGCGAATATACTTTCGACCTAGTTTCGCCATCCAGTATAAGGGCTTTTTTAACTGCTCCGGAAGCAATCATCGAATAAGCTACGGATAGGCCATACAAAAAGGCAGAACAACCCAAGCTAATATCAAAGGCAATGGCCGACCTGGACAATCCCAACCTATTTTGCAATAGAATGGAAGTGGCTGGCATCCGGTAATCAGGAGTTTGGGAGATAAAAATTAAGAGATCAATTTCGTCGCGGTTTACATTCATCCCATTAAGGAGGTCTTCAGCAGCGGCGTAGCACAAATCGGAGGCGCAAGTATTTTCATCTGCAAACCGCCGTTCCTTCACCCCTATTTTATCCACCACTTCTTTTATTTCTTCCTTAGGAAAAAACACGTCGTATTCGTAGTTGTTGATTACATTTTTAGGTACAGCACCGGACATTCCGGAAATACCTATATTGTTAAAAGAAAAGAGTGCCATGTTTATAGGTTATTTACTGGAAGAAACACGCTTGTACAAATCTCCCACGGTTAAATACGTATTATATTCGTTCATTTCGAGTTCGATACCAAAATCAGAATCAAGCATGGCTAAAATAGAGAGCTCCGAGAGTGAGTCGTAGGTATCGTAATCTCTAAAGGTATCTTCCATTTTAATTTCATTGTCTTCCATTTCGAGCGCCTCGGCCAGAGCTGTAATAAATTTATCTTTCATGGTAGTAAGTTTTTAGATTAATAACTGAATTATTGAGTCGTTTTAAATGAGACTTCTAATACCGAATATAATGTTTTTCGTATTGCAATCGGTTAAATATTTGTTTGTAATTTTATTTTTTACACCAACTCAATCTTCTATTACACGAATAACCATAAATGCTTCGGCACGGTCAACGCCAACGGTGCAACCTCTATACTTAGCCAAAGCTTCAATTGCTTGCAGAGAGCGCGAATTGGGAAACTCCCTGACTTGACTTTTAAACTGCACCATGGCATCCAGCTTTGATGCAAAATTATCGGAAATATCCACAAAATAATTGGGAATAAAAGCATCAGAGGCAAACGGTGCGGCCCATTCTGTTTCGGATAGCGTTTCGTAGGCATAAATGCTTTTAACGGTATTGCCATGCACAGGACGTGCAGCAACCAGTCCGGCATTAAAAATAGCTTGATGATCATGGTGTATATCGCCACGGTGTGGCAAAAACAACTCTTCTATCTCAAATTTCTTTAACACTTGAGCAATTTCACCCGACATATCAGCCTTTGACACCTGATCCAAATCCGGCGCGGGAAAATCCAGAAACAATGTTTCGGTAACTCCCAATATGGCATGAGCCAGTAAAGCCTCCTTCCGTACATTGGCCACGCGCTCTTCGCTGTATCGCTTTGCCGATCCACGCGTGGCTACCAGCACATAAACCTGATGCCCCTTTTCTGATTTTTTACGGATTATACCTCCGCAGCCAAGTACTTCATCATCGGGATGAGGGGCTAATATTAATATATTTTTTTTCATGGAAAATTTTATTTATTTAATAATCATGACCGAGGCCAATTCAAATTCTTAATAGTTTGTTGCTGGTTAAATAACTTTACCCCCAGTTAACAATCTATACACTTTTTGAGCTAAAGGATTCGATTCGAACTTTCTTAATCTCCAAATGAGCTTATAACGCCGAGGGTGAATTGTGTAATTATTACAGTCGAACTCTTGTCGCTCACCCCCAAAATCTTTTTTAAACTTATATACGCCGTATAGGCTATCCGAGGCATCAAGTTCCACAAATGGAATGCCACCTAAATCAAATTCTTGACATCCTTTTTTCTTTCCATACAATATGCTCTCATACTTCAACAATGAGGCTCCATTTGTTAGTCTATTAAGCTCAATATCAGAAGCGCCCAAATAGTAATACAAGCTCTTATAATGGGCTACGATGATACTTCCCGCCACCGGTTTATCTTCATAATACGCCATCGCAACATAGGTATTACCCGAGGACAACAACTTTTTTAGATAAGCTTCCGATTTAAAGTAGATATTAGAATATGAATTCTGCTTGTTATCAAAAAGCTTATTTTCCAGATAACAATAGTCGGAAAGAAGAGAAAAACCCGATGCCCCCTCCAATATTTTAACTTCAACACCCATTTTTTGTGCCTTTTTTATGGCGCTTTTTCTTCCCTTTGAAAAAGATTTAAAAATAGCTTGCTCATCGAGACTAAGATCGACCACAAAGGTGGCACATTTGTCGACATTCCCGAATATCTCTTTAAACAGCTCACCGTCGTGCGATCTGGTCTTGGGAGAAATAGTCATGTTTATCACACTCCTTTTTTTCAGGTAGGCCAACAAATAATCGAATGCGGCCTTTTTAAGGTGATACCTGACCTTCTCATCATACTCATCACTCACCACGACAGAGGAATCTAGCCATGCACTTTTAAAAAATCTTTTTAAAAGTGGTAACACCGATAAAATACGGAAAGGAACGCCGGCCATAAGCTGCTGCTGCTCATTTCTGATTTGTAATATGTACACATCCTGATAAGTCTTCCACCAACCTGTGGTGCAGAAGAAAGTAGAATCTGATGATTTGAAAAGGAAATCATTCCACTCGTTTTCGTCGAGCTTATTGATGTGGCTTATATTGATACTTAAATCGTTGCTCATTTTTAAAAAAATTATTACTTGTTTTTCTCTTGAAATTTTTTTAGTAATTTATATATTTTACGCATCACGGGGTTGGTATCGAGTTTACGGAGCCTCCAAATAAAGCGATATCTACTTTTGCGGAGCATATAGGTTGCACAATCAAAAACAAAGTGAGCTCCACCAAAACCTTTTTTATATAAATAAATCCCGTACAGGCTATCTGTACTATCCGGAACTTGGGCAGGTATGCCGCCTAAATCATAGCTATCATAACCTTTACGCTTTACATACATCATGGATTCGAGTTCGAGCAAGGTAGACGCATTTGTAGCCCTATTCAGCATATTATCCGAGGCTCCTAAATAGGCATAAATCGCTTTTTTGTGCGACACCATGATATTGCCTACAACAGGTTGCCCCTGATAATAGGCCATCGCAATAAATGTTTTTTGCTTCGACAACAATATGGATTTTATATGCTGCGCCGACTTGGCATATATATCCGAATACGAATTACTCTTGTACTCGAACATTTTGTTTTGCAACAAACAATAATCAGGTATAAGCGGGAGGCCGGATTCCCCTTCCAATATATTAATTACAACACCCATTTTTTTGGCTTTACGGATGGAGTTTTTTTTTCTCTTCTCGAAAGACTTTAAAATATCTTCCTCCTCTTTACTCAAATCTACAATAAGGGTGGCACACTTTTCTGATGATTTGAATAAGACCTGGAAAAGGTTTTCATCGAGGGAATGTGATTTGGACGATATGGTCATGACTATCACACCAGTCTTTTCGAGATGCTTTACCAGGTATTCAAAGGATATTTTTTTAATGTTTAGATGATCCTCTTGATTAAGCCCATCAGAGACGAGTACGGATGAATCTAACCACGAAAACCTAAAATATTTTCCTATAATTGGTAAAACCTTTAGGGTACGAAAAGGCACCCCTCCCACAAGCTTTCCATTATTATCACGTATTTGCAGAATATATGCATCCTCAAAAGTATTCCACCAATCGGTGGTACAAAAAAAAGTAGATTCAGATGTGCTGTTTAAAAACTGATCCCATTCCTGCGCATCGATACTCCCAATTGGATGAATACGAATGTTTAATTTATCCTTTACAACCAACTCCTTATTTAATCTTGTACCTTTTATAGACATTCTGCCTTCATTTATTTTCAAGCATTTTTATGATGAGTAAAAATACTCCTGCCATAGGCATTAGCCAAATAGACTCATCTTTTATTTTCTTTTTTATTCAAATAATTACGCAATTTATTCGCTTAATATATCGCTCACGTAATTGCGCATTTGGGTAATTTCGGTACGTCCATATCGTTGATCGATGGGTAGGGGCACCATAAATTTCGACATGCGACCTTCAAACGAATTTGATTCTACCTCCTGCGTAACGCTTGTCCATAGGCGGCCCACATACACTTTTTTTTCTCTGAGTTTTTTGTCCAGCTCTTCATTTTCAATAACCAAGGGATACACCATGGGAACACAAGTGCTATCGAACGAATGGAACGGATCGCATTTATTTATTTTATTAAACATCAAGTGGGCATAATTAAAGTTCTCTATTCTTTTGGCTCTAATCCTTGGGTAATTGATATTTTTGAGCAGGCAACGTGTCAGTTCCGACATGCGTAGTGAGCCAGATTTATCAATACGTTCCTCGTTTTTCATCCGCTCGTTGTAGGTAAGGTTGGTTCCCTGTTCGATGGTAGCAAACAAAAAAGACGATGTTCCGGCCGAACGATCCTGATCATATTGCTTGATGCCCTTTGATGCATAATTTCCAATAACATAGCACCCATCGGGCACACCAAAAAATTTACGGGGAGAATATACGTTATAACATGCATCTATAGGGCTTGCGTAAAAGGCAGCCGAATTATCTACGATAACATTTCGGAACCGCATAGCCATTTCCTGCATCTTACGGTGGCTTAGTATACCAAAATAATTTACTATAACAAAGGCGCTATTCGGCTCCTGCTTAACCCCTATTGGTTCAAAATACGAATTGATATGATATTTGATGGTCTTTATCCCGTGATCGGTCAAATACTTATTTACGCTCGGACATAAATAAAACGGGATATAAACCGTATGACATCCGTAAAGCCCACAGGCATGGTAAATACCTGATCGAGCAGAATTTAACCGCGCCATGTCCAGTTCGTTATTGTAATATTCTTGGGTGCCTTCCAAATCGAGGCCGATAAAGCTACCAATTTCCATTATACACCGTTTTTTTGTTCTTTTAGTATCCTACTAAAATCGTATCCGCAGTTCATAAAATAGTCTAATGCCGAAACATTTGATTGAAACTCGTTCCACAGTTGGGGATATTCCACTGGTTTAAAAACTGAATACCGAAGCTCGATTCCCTGTGAATCATATTCCTCATTTGTTTGGTAGGCTTTAGCGCCAGTTCCGGAGTAATATACGTTCCCGCCCAAGGCTTTACAAATATCTATAATTTTTTCGGTACGGTTCGATTCTATATTTAGCTCGGAAGAACGCACGAACTGTGTGTTGATGCCCATTTTATTGGCATAAAAAAGGATAAAAGCAGTGTTAAGATCTACAATATCTTGGTATTCCTGATTTAAAATATGCTTGTAATCCTCAAACACTTCTTCAAAATGTGGCGCTTTTTTATAATTTGAGGCAATGGTATCCAGATGCTTTTTCTTCCAATTGATTTCATCTTTTGATGATACCTGCTTTATATCGTCACCAAATTTTTGATTGACCGGATATTTTAGGCGATAAGGACCGTTGGACGTTTTTAGATAGGTGTAATTGTGCATCCCTTGGTTCGAAAACTGCACATCGTCAAGAAATACAAAGACATCGGATTGAGAAATTTTATAAAAATAACCCAGCCATGGCAAATAATTGGGTTGATGTATGGCGATAGTTTTGTTCATGCTTTTAGTGTTTTGGGTTCAGAGTTTAGGGTTAAAAGTTTAGAGTTCCGAGTTTTGAGTTCCCGTCTAATTAAATTTCAGGTGATGTGATGATGTGCTAATGTGGTGATGTGATGATGTGATGATGTGATGATTATTGGAATGCTTAAATGCCCACTAATTATATTGTTAACTGATTACTGCTTTCCCGTCAAAGAATAAATGAAATTAAGGTGACTGGATGTCGTTTCACTCCAACTGTTCACTGAATACCGTTTCACCCTTTTGTATAAATATTATCGTGTTTAAAAAAAGTCATAAAAGAGGCTAAAAACAATTTAACATCATAGACGAAAGAATAGTTGTTTACATATTCCACGTCGATGGGAATGTTGATATTCCAATCGTGAATTTCGCGGCAGCGGATTTGTGCCAGACCACTGATTCCTGGCTTCACATCAAATCGTTGTTTTTCAAAATCGTTGTACTGGTCATATTTTTTCGGAAAATGAGGCACCGGCGGACGTGGCCCTATAAAACTCATCTCGCCCTTTATAATATTAAACACCTGTGGCAATTCGTCAATACTGGTTTTTCGAATAAAAGCACCTATCCGGGTTATTCTGGGATCGTTTTCGTAAACCGTAGTGCTTTTCTTTATTTGGCTCTGATCGGCCACCATAGAACGAAATTTTAACACGGTAAATATCTTTCCGTTTTTACCCAAACGTGCTTGGTGAAAGACGGCTGGACCCTTTGATTCGAGTTTTATGGCGATGAAAACAACTATAAAGATCGGCATTAAAAGGATTGCAGCAATTAAAGCCAGGAAAAAATCTATGACCTGTTTAAAGAATTTTTTATACATCGAATTGTGTTATGAGTTCAACATTTTTAGAGGTGTGCTTATTTGTGGCTTTAAGAGAATTGGCACTATAAAAATCAGAGAGGGCACTATTACCCGCCAGTTCTTTTATGAAATTTACGATTTGATCTGATTGACCGGCAGTAAATGATTTGCCTAATTCATAATCCAATATCAAACTTTCCAAGTCGGAACCGGCACCCGTGATTCCTAATATGGGCGACCCAACCGACATATAATTAAATACTTTACTGGGAATGGCCAGGTTCGTGGCATTTTCGCTCAAACTCACTATCGACAAATCGGCCGACGAGAGGGAGTAAGGTAGCATGTCCACGGTTTGCCATGGAAGTATCAGGCAATTGCAAATACCTTCTTTATCAATTCTACTTTTCAGTTTTGCTTCGGTATGTCCTCCACCCACCAAAACAAACACAATGTTTGGGTCGTATATTTTAGCTGCTAGGTCAATAATCAAATCAACCTGATGTGCATAACCAAAATTACCCGAATAAAGCACCACAAACTTACCCTCCAAACCATGTTCCTTAATAAAGGAGTTGTTATCTTTTGACATCGGTTTCAAAAATGAATTATTAGTCCATAAGGGTACGATGTCTATTTTTTCTGTTGAAGTATAATTACCCATAGCTTTGCGCATACCTTTGGTCAAGGTATAATTTTTATTTGCCCCAGCATACACCTTTTTGTTGGCTCGCCCCCATAATTTTATAATAGTCGATTTATCCTTGACAAAACCATATTCGGACAGTGCGTCGGGAAACAAATCGAAGATCAACAACGAATACTTGTTGGGCAATAATAAAGGCAAAAGCGGCGCAAGAGGAGGATTGCTGACAATGAGTAAATGTGATTTGCGAGATTTAAAAAATACTATCGTCCATATTTGAATAGTAGCGACAAACCAGGTTATTAATCGTTTGAAGTTTGAGGATCGGTTGTACTGCACGATTTTTTTTACGTGTACATCCTTATTTAAAGGAATATCTCTTTGCACAATCCTCCCTGCAATTAAAGTAGTATCATATCCCTTACGGATATAATCATTGGCGATGTCGATCATTAAATAGCCCGAATCCTGATTTATGATGGTGATTTTTTTCAAATGGTTTGAGTTTAGATTTTTTAGCGGCAGATAGGATTTTGCACATTAATTTGGGCTAAAGCCCGATATACATGCTGTAAAGTTTCCCGGGATACCCGCCTGACGGAGGGCAGGAATCCCGGGGCTAGTTATGCGTATTTTCCCAAAATTACTCTACCTTAAAAGGTTGGTTAGTAGATTGAAGTTAGGGAGGTGTATTTATTTTCACTGATGAATAGAAATAATAGAACCTCTAAAATATCACTTTATTCAAGTAGGATTGCGTACTGTACTCATCTGCTAAAAATGCTCAATAATTCCTTGGCTGCGCTTTTCACCCTATGCTCATGCGGCATATAGATAGACTTCGCTCTATTTCTATCGGGAAAGTTGGCCAGCATAGTAGCCAAGGTTTTGTAATCATCTGGCTCAAAATATTCGCCTTTATCTTGTAATTGCTCCACATTCACTTTTAAGTTACTGGCCATCACCGGTACTTGCAGGGATTTAGCATCCTCTATAACCGTACTCCATCCCTCAAAAAGACTGGGTTGTAAAACAGCTTGGCAATAATTCATCAATTGCATCTGATCATTACGCGGAATAATACCCAACATACTGATTTGATTGTGCAGGTTATTGTCGTTAATAATTTGATGAAGTTCAGCTAGATAAGGTGAGTCCGCGGCAGATGGAAATCTACCCGTGAAGGCTATGTGCTTGTAAATTCCTTTCTCTTTTAATTTTACCAGAGCCAATAATATTACCTTATGGTTTTTATGTTTATGAAATTGGTTGGATACCATAAAGTATTTCTCGGGTAAATTATACGTATGCCTTAATTCTTTAATATTGGCTTGCTCAAAATCTTCATTTATCGACACAAAATGAAAAATATGAAACCTAAGTTTCTTCCGAATCTTGAAAAAACGGTCGAAATCGTCTCTCACAGCCTGGCTCGACACCACCATGTTGGTGGCATTTCGCAGCATTAGATTGAGCCTTAGTGTACGATGCAAAAGTGTTGAGCGAGTAAAAAACTCCGGATATACTTTATGTTGAAGATCGGCATACCACGCGATAACTTTGGCATTCGTTTTGGATTTTACCGGACAATCTCTAACTGGATAAATAGCATCCAAACTATCTTGTACTATTAAATCATCGATAAATAAGTTCTTCCGATTTAACCACGACATGATATAACCTAAGGCCACCGGATGCGCAGGATATTCCGAAAATGTTATATGCGGATAATCAATATCAGAAATGTACTTTTTTAAAGCAGAACTGTAATAAAGAATAATTTCAGGTTTTTCCTCATCATCTAAATAATTAAATGTTTTTATAAGATTAAGTATGTAGGTTATTCCACCCATCCATACGGATTGAAAATTGAACAGAAGTCCAATTTTGAGTCTTTTTTTATCTAAGGGTATCATTGTTTAAAAAGTGATTAAAAAAATGTAAAAGTTCATCTTGTTTGAAATATAGGTTTGTTTTAACCCCTATTGCCGTTGGTTTTAACCAACGGTTATGAATGTGCAGCAGCTACTGGCTTTAGCCACATTTTTTATTTTAAACCAAATAGACTAAATGTGGCTAAAGCCAAAAGTAAAGTCTTTTTTCCGTTGGCTAAAGCCAACGGCAATGTGATTATTCCTGCAACCATTCATAATATTGCCTCAAGCCCTCTTTCATATCAACTGTGGGCGCATAACCAAACGATTTTAGTTTATTAATATCGGCCTTCCAGTTTAAAGGGTCGCCTTTCCGGGTAGTGCCAGAGAAAGTATATACTACTTCATCTTTAAATAAAGCAAAAAAATCGGCTACCACCTCTTTAATTTTTACTTCCTGCCCATTGCCAATATTAATAACATCCGCTTTAAACTCCGAGTTAAGCGCAACCAATTCAATGGCTCTGGCCAAGTCGTACACATGAATAAAGTCTCTTGACTCGTCACCTGTTCCAAATAATTCTATCGGTGTACCTGACAACGCTTTTTGATTCAGATCCCAAAACAATTGTTTTTGCAGTCCGTTACCATACACCGAAAAAATACGTAATGAGCAGGTTTTTAGTTTAAAAAACTTGTAAAACTCGTCACATATTTGCTCGGCCTGCAACTTATGAAATCCATAAGGAGAAAGAGGGTTTCGCTCTGCACTTTCAAGTACCGGCAAGGTCAGCGGATTGCCATAAACAGCGGCACTACCCATGTTTATAAATTTGCATTCGGGTTGAAACTGGTTAATGGCTGTGAGTATTTTAAATACGTTTACGGTATTCAAATAGTAATCTCTCATCGGATTCTTCAAAGAATCGGGCACACTGGCCGCTCCCGAGCAATTGATGCACAAATCGTATTTTTCGTAATGAAAAACCGTATTGTAATCGGAGTTGGAGGCATCAATTAAAAAATAACGATCGGTATCGGTATAATCTACTACCACATCCGCTTTAAAAACTTTGTAATTTTTTTTCTGGAAGTAACGAACCAAATTTTGGCCTATAAATCCTTTTGAGCCTATGATGAGTATTTTCATTTTTTTTAAGATTTTGAGACTATGAGATTATAGATTAATTGGAACGAAGTGACATCCCGTCGCCTGAAATTTATTTTCTGACGGGAAGGTTGTTAGATTGTTAGGCTGATAGCTTACTGACATGATTATTTTGTGATAAATTGATAAAACTCTTCACATATTTTTTCCTTAGAAAATCGCTGAATACTTTGGAGGGCATTGGCTCCCATTTTTTCACGAAGGGCATGATCTTTCATCAATAGGGAAAGCTTAATCTCAAATTCGTCAGAATCGAAAAGAGGGATAAGAAATCCGTTTTGGCCATCGCTAATCATATCTGAAGGCCCTGCTACACAGTCGAAAGCCACCACCGGAAGCCCAGCCGACATGGCCTCGCCAATGACATTGGGAAAGCCTTCTGAACTTGAGGTAAATGCGAAGATGGAGCTTTGCCCATACAATTTCTCTACATTATCCTGCTTTCCGGTAAAAACAACCCTATCGCCGACTTTTAAATCCTTGGCCAGCGTCTTTAGCCTGTCCATATTTTTTTGTTTTAAATGATCGTAGCCCACTAACATCAACTTCCAATCGGGAGCATTTACCCTAGCAAAAATCTCAATCAGCTTATCCTGGTTTTTACTTTGGATAAGCCGACCAACCATCAGTACTATTTTTTCCTTTTGTGGTTTGGGTTCAATCTGACCAACCTCCCTTATTGGATTACCTATAACAGCAATATTGGGATGTTTAACACTCTTTTGAAAAATTTCTTTTGCTTTTTGAGTCTGGGCTATAATGCCTTTGGCCTTTGGATAAAGCTTTTTACGCAGATAATCCTGTATTTTACCCAAGCTCTTGTCGGGTTGACTTCTATCGGATACATAAACGGAATGTTTTAAACCTACCATGGAAAGTAAAACAAGATTATTCCAATGTTCGCCAAAACTAAGTACCGATTTTGGGTGAATACACGCTATAGTTTTACGTAGATATAAAATGGTTTTTAGAGTAGATACCCATCGCTTTTTGTTATCAAACTTAAACTTTGGCTTGTGCACGATAACATTGTCGGGTATTTTATAAAATATCTCCCTGTTTAAACCGTAAAGTATCAGGTGTGTTTCTGTGTTAGCTTTATTTGCAAAATAGGATGCCAACTCCGACATAACCCGCTCCATGCCACCAGCCTGAAGTGAATGTATCACCAAACATATTTTTATTTTCTTATTTTCTATTGTCATTAAATTTTTATTTAACTCGGGAGCGGGGTAATCGTGGTTTTGATGTTAAGGAATGGAATTGTTTGTGGTTTTGGTGCTGAAAGCTAAAAGTATTTATAGCGCTAAGGAACGGGTCTGATTTACAGCACTTTTATACAGACCCGTTCCTGAGAATATCTTCCACCATCCATCCGTAGGGATTAAACTTTCCGGGATGCCAAGTCATATCTTTGTCCCAATATCCCACACAATCGTCGTATCCTTCCTTGGCAAAACCATAGCTTATTTCAACTATCAAAGGCTTGCCGTTTAAATAAACAAAATCGTAAGCCATGCACTGATCCTTTAATTTTTCCGAAATATCAAAAGCCGTTTTAATGGTATCGTCGTCGAAATATTTTTTGTCGTAAAGAATGGTGCCGCTGCCGGAAGCTCTAAAGTCATTTTCGCGTACCATACGTTTTATGGCAAAGGCTTTGTCACCCACAACGCAAACCCTGATATCGGAATCGTTTTGAGGTATAAACTCCTGAAAATAAACATAGCCCATCTCCTTACCCGTTACCCGAGCATATTGTGTTGTGTAAAATATACGCGCAATTCCTTTGGTAACATCGAAGAAAGTGGTTTTGCCAGCCTTAAATAACCTAATCCGCTCTTTGAGATTTCCCCAAGCATCATATTGTTTAAAACCCTTACCAAAAGATTTTTGTATCAATTTTTTGGCTCCATCAAAAGACTTCACCAGCTTAACATTATCCGATCCGGCACCATTGCGCAGTTTAAACACTTTGGGATAAGCGGTGATAGCCGCCCACTCCAGCGCTTCTTTTTCAGTATAAAAAGCGTAAGCGGGAGCCAATGGCGCATCAATACCTTCTAACAAATATTTTTGCGCTACCTTATCGTCAAAATGCCACGCGGTATTGTAATCGGGGAATACTTTTTTACCTGTATGCTGAACAGCAAACAACAATTGCTTGGCGAACTTGCTTTCGCGTGCCCCTTTATGGTTAAAATGCCACATCAGCGCATCGCAATCCTCCAGCTGCTGCATAATATCGGTACCGAAACAGTTTACCAATTTAAAGTCAATATTGTTTTTTTCGCAATAAGGAATCCATCTATCACTGAAGGATCCTTTGGCACTGTGTATAGCTATTTTCATAGGAAAAAGTAAAAGCCCCCTCCGGCTCCCCCGAAAGGGGGAGAGACATAACGTAGAGATGGACGTGGTGTATTTTGTTTTTTATTTAATGCTTCTAAACGAACCAGTACATTTTTGTATGGCTGAATAAAGATGAGCATGACGAACTATTTGGCGTATACTATAGCCACTATTTATGAGGTGGGTTATAATTTCCGTCCAGATATACAGAGGCCCAGGTTTCGAAGGCAATGACTACCCACAATGCTTCGAGCTCGCGGGGCTTTAGGCCTTTGATGTTACCCACCCAAGAGTTTACTGTCTTATTATCAAATATCGCTCTGCTTTTTACACCAGGCAATATTTTATCGTTCAGGTATTGGTTAAATTTATCTTTTAAAAAGAATTCGCGCAGCGGTATGCCAAATCCCATTTTATCGCGGAAAGCAAATTGATGACCAAACACATCAGCCGTCATCTGTTTAAGAAGATACTTTTCGGTGTTGGTACCGTTTCCATTTTTACGACTGAGCAGATGATTCTCCGGGATAGTGAACGAATGGTTCACCACTTCATTATCTAAAAATGGCACCCTATTCTCAATTGAATGTGCCATGGACATTTTATCCTGCCGTATCAACAAATCAGGTAAGTACGATAGCATTTCGTATTTAACTTGACGATCGAAACGTGTGCCCGTTAAATTGGCATACAGCGATTTCCGATCCATAGCCGCCTTCTGTTTGTTAAACTGGGGCCTCAGAACCTGCGCCAAGTCAGTTTGCATAAAAGCAGTTGACATTACCGCTCTATTGGCCTCGTTAAAATAATCGAATATCTGCGAAGGTTGCTTAATATTATTTTTAATCTGACGCAATAGGTTTAATCCGCCATAAGGATATTTAATATCATAAAACCTCTCGTATCCACCAAAAACCTCATCGGCTCCTTCACCGCTTAACAGCACCGTAACATATTCTTTTGCTCTTTGCGACAGCATGTAAATGCCAATGGTATTGGGATGATTTAAAGGAGCTTCCAGATGCCAAGTGGCATCTTCAAAATGATCGAGATAATAGTCCGAATCCAACAAAAACTTGTGAGCTGTAATGTCCAAAGCATCTCTTACTTCGTTAATATATTTTTCCTCCGAAAAACGTTCATCGTCAAACACAATGGAAACAGACTCAAAATTCCCGCTTTTGCTTTGTTTGTTTGCCAGCCATGTTACCAACGAAGAATCAACCCCACCCGACAGCTGACAGCCCAGCTTTACATCGCTCATTAGCTGACTTTGCACGCTTTTATCTAAATAGGATTCCAGCTTTTGTTGCTCTTGCTGTAAACTAACTACTTCAGGGATCTCCCTGTTATAATCGTTTACATTAAAAAATTGCTTTATGCTAAGATTTCCTCCTTGCGTGTAGGTAATAAAATGTCCAGGCTTTAAGGATTTGATACCATCAAAAAGCGTATCGTTGATATTATTCCTGAAAAGCAAGTATTCATCTAACTTAGATGCGTTTAAACTAAATGAATAACCCTCCAGATATTTAAAGGACTTTAATTCGGAGGAAAAAGCAAATGTGTTTCCAGTTGTTACATAATACATCGGTTTAATACCAAAGCGGTCGCGAGCCACGTAAAGTTCCTGCTTATCCAAATCGGCAATAACAATGGCAAACATACCGTTGAGCTTGCTTAGCATCCCTTGCAAACCATATTTTAAATACAATGCCAAAACAACTTCAGTATCCGAAGTACTCTTAAATACATAGCCCCAGTCTGTTAACTCCTGCTTATAATCGAAAGCATTATAAATTTCGCCATTAAAAGCCAGAATCACTTTACCATTTGGACTCACCATGGGTTGATGTCCGTTAGCCGAAAGGTCGAGAATGCTCAGTCGGTTAAAACCCAGCACTCCATCTAAACCATCTTCTATATTACTGACTTCCTGACTGTTAAATGCTTTTGATCGTCCCGTTTTTAAGTTAAAGGCTCTGATACCCGAATCGTCCGGACCACGATGCCTCTGAATCTGTAGCATCGAAATAATCCTGGAGCTATCGCTTATTGATTTTGAGTTGGTGTTGATATATCCTGTGATTCCACACATGAGAATGGGGTTTAAAGTTTAAAGTTCAGAAGTTTGTGGTTTGATTTCAAAAAGCTCTGTCCGGTTTAATTCCTTTAGATTACAATATCATTATCGTTTATGGATAATAGAATAGCCATTAGCCATAAGCTATTACTCATATTTTTTGAGCAAACGCAACAAAACGTCTCTGTGCGATTGGCAGCGGTTAAGGTTGAGATGGAAGAGCCTCTTTTGTCGGGATAATAGTTTTGGCAACCAACCTCTTTTTTGTAATGCTACAATGTATCTGCCAAAAAAGGGTTCAATAAAAGCGTCATACATCGGAAATACAGATTGACAATACTTTTGAAATTCCACTTCCAACTCTTCGTCGTTGGAAATGATTCGGCTTAGCTCCTCTAAATCTTTATCGAAAGTGACTTTCTCACTTTCGGCCAGTTTGAAAACCCCGGGTTTTTCGTTTCCTTGCTTCAAAGGTATTATCTCAAAATCCAGTTTGTCCGAGATGCTTAACCTGACCACATATCCCCTGTTCCAATCGGAGTTTATTTTTCCGGGCCAGTCGTACACAAAATTACCTAGACCGTAAAAAATAGGCTTGCCTTTATATATTTCGTAGCCTGAAAATACATGGGTATGATGCGATATAACCGCATCTGCTCCTTGATCTGCCAAAAAGCGATACAGCTGTTTTGTGCGTGGCGACGGTAAACGATAGAATTCATTTCCGGCATGAATAATCACAACCACATAATCGTGCTCCTTCTTGGCTTTTACAATATCGTAATGCCCGTTTATTGGATCGATGGGATTACAAGTGTACGAACCATCTGGGGTAGAAAGAAACTCATTATCAGCAAAATTTAAAATGCCTATTCTTTTGCCCTTTGTTTCAAGTGAGAAAGGCTTTGCAGCCTCTCCTGAAGATGAGCCTATACCAAGCGTAGCAATTCCATTTTGCTTACAGAGATCCAAAGTGTCCTTAACACCTTGATTATCGTAATCCATAATGTGGTTATTCGCCATGACCGCAAGCGATACTCCGGCATATTTCAAAGCCCCAATGGTATCGGGATGTGCTTTTTGATACGGACCGGTTTTTGGGCGGGTTGTTTTTGCATGGGTCAAGGGACATTCCAAATCCACCACATTTAAATCGTTGTTTTCGAATACTTCGTAAAAATCGTTGAACACCGATTTAAAATTACCGTTGAGGCAGAATTCTTCCACCCGGTTTAAAGGGGCAAAGTCGCCGGTGATGAGGATGTTTATGGAAGTTGTTTTCAATTTGTTTTTTATTTGGTGTTTATTTTAGTGCGGGGCAGGGAGCATGGGGCAGGGAGCGGACAGCGTATGTCTACCGTTTTATTTTGGTCACCATCTATCTGAATTATTAATCATAGAGATAAGTATTTTACAAACCTCCTCAGATTCATCCTTTAAACTCAAATACAGTTTAGTTGATTGTTCTTTCATGAGGCATAAAGCATCACAGCTGGAGAAGACCACTTTTCGCTTTTTTCTTTACGTTGTACGCTATTTACTGTACGCTAACTTTTTTCCGCTAACTTTTTTTCCGCTCTCTCCTATCGACGCTGTCGGGTCTGCGACGCCAACAGGTCTGAACTGTTGCAATGCACGTCCTACCTGACGGCAGGCTGGCGTTCAATATTTTCTTTCCGCTATACGCTATACGCTATACGCTATATCCTTTCTATGCTTCCTTCTTCTTTCCACTCTTTTCTGTCCGCTGTTCACTCTTTTCTAGTCGCTCATCAAATCACCCAACTGATCTGAAGTCATAAATTCCACATCGGGCCATTTTTTTATGATGCCTTTTAACAAATTATCAAGCAGCTTTAGGTTATCAGCTCTGTTATTTGAATCCAATGCTCCCATAAAATTAATACGGTGCGAACCAATTGTGGCAGGCTTATTCCATTTAAAAGCAATATCTATTCGTCGTAAACACTCACCTACCGGATCGCTTATTTTTGTTAACGCTGGCTCAAAAAAGCAATTACGCATCAGATAGCGTTGACCAAGTTTGTTGCGGCTTCCCATAAAGTGATATTTATGGGTGTAATTTTCGAACGTACCGGTGGGAACTGACTGAACAAACAAACCTTGCATATATTTAACTCCATTGTTATTAAGTGTCTCTTCCACATTACTATCCCAAGTGTAGCAGGGCGGAATAAATGATTTGGACCTGAAACCGAACAACTCTTCAAACATTTCCAGTCCGTGCTTTAAGCTTTCTTTCATCAATAGTAGATCGTCAGGCGTATTGTAATCGAGCACTTCCATAAAGTTATAGTCCCCATCGCCCGAAAAAGTAGTGTTATTATCGAAGGTGAACATGATCTCCGGTGTCCGCTTTCGTAATGCATCCATCCATCTAACAACATTTACATGCTCCCTGCCATGAAATTGCGGATGGAACAAACGCTTTTCGTATCCCTCGCGCCATAGGTCAAGCACTTTATCTCGTCCGGGGTACGTTTTTAATGTTTCCGTAACGGATTCAACGGAATATTCAGCAAAATTGGATTGTCTTATACGCTCAAAGTCAGGATTGCCCACCACTACGTTGGCCGTCATTACCGCAGCATTACCCTTAGAATCGGAGTGTGCGCTCAACACCTCTAATAACATGGACATATCATCGTTATTTTCCAGCGTATCCAAACGATTATAATCGGAATTAACGATATCAAATCCTTTGTTGAAAAACTTATTATACACCTCCATCGACGGCATACGGATACTTCCCCAATCGTCGCTTTCGATAACAACAATTTTGCGCTTAGTTCTGAAACCGGGGATATTAATCAGGTTTTGCGATATAGTTGATTTTATTTTGGACAGCATGAGGGTTGTTTAATGTAGGTTGTTAGCAGCGGACAGCGTAAAGCGAACAGCGAACAGCGTAAAGCGAACAGAAAAAAAAGGGGACAGCGTAAAACGGACAACGGAGATTGAGCAAAGCGAATTGGAGCAATGCGGAAATCGACGTAGTCAAATCCCGAAACCTAAAATTTAATTTCTTCGGGAGCGTAAAACCCCCTTCCCTACCGCTTTGCGGCAGTACTTCCCCCGCCTTAAAAAAAGGGAGAGGGAAGAGCGGGCAACATTTGAACGTTGTGTTTATTTTGGACACCATTTATCGGAATTGTTAATCATAGAGATAAGCATTTTACAGACTCTTTGTATTATACACAATCATGTAAAACTTTTAAACACCTACAAACAAAACATATTAATTTCAACCTTTTATGCTTCGTTCCGACGCAAACTTAACGTAAACATACAATATGGTTTGTGGTGCGTCGGGTTTGAATCCCGCCATATCCCCCGGGTTAAAACCCGGGGCTATTCACATTAAACCGCTATGCGGTTATGCCTTACGCTCATTTCCCCGTCATAATCCTCCCTAGTTCCTCTGAGGTTACAAATTCAACATCGGGCCATTTTTTTACAATCTGACTTAATAAGTTTTCCAATTGTTTTAATCCATTATCGCGGTTATGCTTGTGTAAAGCACCAATATAATTAACTCTGTGCGAACTTATTACGGCTGGCTTTCGCCATTTAAAAGCACTTGATATTTCTTGTAGGCAACTATCTACCCAATCCTTACCTTCGTCGCTGGGCTCAAAAAAACAATTGCGTGTAAGGTAAGTCAAACCGTTGCTGCTCTTTTGACCAGGCCAGTGTAATCTCTTTCGGGATTTGCCATTACCCAATGGTTCGGTCTGAATTTTTGACGTAGATAGATAATTAATTCCGGCCGCCACACATTCAGGTTCCAATTGTTTGCTGAATGGACCGTTCGGTGGAACAAAAAAAGATGCCCGATAAGCCAATAATTCCTCAAACAAATCAAGCCCAGTTCTAATTACTTCCTTCTGGTATTCAATATCTTTGGGATCGATAAAATCAAAGGCCGCTTGAAATTCTAATTGTATATCCGGCTCGTTGGCCGTTGAGATACCCCACATTTGATTATCAAAAGCGATGTGGGTGCTTTTATGTCCCATCCGCAGGGCTTTTATCCAAGGCTTTACGTTTAAATGTTCTCTACCATGAAATTGAGGAACAAATAACCTTTTCTCGATACCTTCTTTCCATAGTTTAAAAGATGATTCGCAACCTGGTTGCCTTGTAAGGGTGTCGGTAAAAGGCTCGTAATAATAGGCATTGAATTGGCTGTGGCGTATTTTCTGAAAATCAGGATTGGCCATCACCGCCATGGGTGTAATAACAGCAGCACGATCGGAAGAATCTTTAACCGAAGAAAGCAGCTCAAAAAGCAGGGTTAAATCTTCGGCAGTAGCCAGCGTATCGTACTTATTAAACCGGAATCCCTCATCCGATAACAAATCGATACCAGAATCGCTAAGATTGTCAAAAGTTTTATTGCTGGGCATGCGGATACTACCCCAGTCATCCGATTCAATGACAAGGAGTTTTCGTTTTGTACTAAAACCGGGCATATTTGAAATATGACGTTGAACCGAGGGTGTTATTATTTTTCTGATCAAAACAAGATTTATCTAATGAGTAGTTTAAAACAATACGCTAGCCAAATTTATATCATGCATAATCCAAGGCATTCCAAATCCCGGTGCAAATATCCATGCATTTAGGGTATCGGAGCCTTGCCGTAATACAATTAAGGAATTTAAAAGCATGGGGAACAAACCAACCAGGGTAAGATAGCTAATGGTTTTTCCGGGCGGTTTTTTAACAAAAAACAGAAATACATACATCGTTGCAAACAAAAAGAACAGCATTTGAAAACGATTACCCAACGAAGGCAGTGTTTTACCCACATTAACAAATGTTAATAGCAGAAGAGTAAAGCTAAATAAGTTGCTTTCGGCTTTGCCTTTCATCATATCGCCATACTTAAATTTTATAATCCCCATGGCGAGCAACAAAAAATACAAAACCAAATCGGTACCAATTTGCATAAACCAAGAAAGTTCCTGAGCCTGCTCTTGCAAACCCGATGCATATGCAGTGTCGGAATACATGCTATATCTTTCCTCAAAAACGCCTCCCATCCTAAGTGAAATAACGCTTAAGAAGGGTGCTATTAAATAAGGAACCACAAAGGAAATTATGGCTAAGGGTATATAAATAACATCGCGGTTGCGCGCAAAGAAATATATTAGCAGAATACCATTTACGGATACAAAACTCCAATGCACAAACACTGCCCCAAAGGTTAGTATGAAATATTTTATATCGCGATGAAGTACAACATGATAAGCACCATAAAGAAAAATCCACATGGCAGTCCACATCCTAAACCCCGATATGGCCATTACAGGTAGCAAAAGGCTAAAAAAAGCCAAAAGAATAAGTGCATCCATATTAGGACTTTGGCGATATTTTTTATGCAGTAGATTGATACTTTTTAGATAAAAAAAACCAAATATAGCAGCGAAAATTGCAAACAGTACCCTATGGTCGCTGGTGATGCGGGAGACTAAAAAGGACAACAAGGGTTCCAAAATATCAATAGAATCACCATCGGAATACAAATTGGTGAATATGTTGAAAATATCAGAAAAAGGTAAATGGCTTTTTTCCGCAAGCTGAAGTGCATACCCTACAGCATCAATATAATAACCTATATCTACAACCGTTGTAGCACCATAATAGATAAGAAAAATATACACTACATTTTTCGCTTCTCTTTTGCTATAATCAGCCAAAGCCACTAAAAAAGCCACAAATGGCCACAGTATAAATAGTATTAGATAGTTTATACTGCTGGCGGGGTTAGTGTGAAAATATTTATCCCAAAAGAATTTATTCATCCGATAGTTTAATCATTTAATAAGTCGATAAATTGCTTGGATACATTACTAATATGAAACTGCTCAGGATTGGGCAAAGGCATCGCTTGGGAATAATCGCCCTTTATAAAATTTAAGATACTTTGTGCGTTAAAATCGCGACTAATATTTAAAACCGGACGATTTACGATGGCATAATCAATGAGTTTACTGGGAGAATTTAGTACTGTGTTGTTATCGAAATTAACCAAAAAGTCCATTCCCTCCAATATGCCCATCAGTTCGTTTCGTGGAATATATCCCGAAACAATTAATTTATCCTTCAACTGCTCTTGATATCCGTTTAGCATCTCCATCGAATTAGTATAAACCAAAAACTTGAAAGGTATATTCAGCGTGCTTAAAAACTGGAGCAAGGGTTGCGGATCGCGAACCCCGGCAATAAATCCCCCGGCATAGGCAAAAGTGGGCACCGGGTTGTTTGGACGCTTTTTGTTGTTGGTATTTAAATCAAACTGAAATCCTTGCGAAATTATTCTGATTTTATTTTTGAATTCGGGATAGTAGGCATCAACTGCAGTTGCAATGGGAATAGCTATATAATCGGCTTTTCTGCCAAACCATTTTTCTAAATAGCCAAAATAAAAGAGCTTACGGTATGTGTCCAACACATCTCCCATGTATGGATCGCCACAGTCGGCGACCCAAGTATGGGCTATTTTATGTTTTGCTGTGCGCGACCAGGCGACGCCCCAATGCACAGGATGCGGAACGGCAAAGGAGATGAGCAAATCATACCCTCCCTCATTTTTCAACATCCTTTTAACCTGAAACATATCTCCGATGGCTGGATATTCGAATAGCATAAGTAAAGCACGGTTGGCAATACTACCAAATAAACCAGCCCATCTGTTTGAGGATGAAGGCACCGCTTTAAGACGTGATTTCTTCCACATTTTTAGTTTTACGGGATGCTGGCTCAAAAACTCGCTATAATCGTGATTGCGAAATTTTGTTATTACTGTAACCTCATGCCCTTGATTACAAAACTCTTTAGCTAGTTCTGTTGCCCTATAACTCCGTGGTGATATCTCCGGAAAAAAACCATTCGACACCAGCAATATTTTTTTTATTTCAGTCATTGTTCATGCATGATTTTAAAAGTGCAAGCCACTGCGGACCTATTACATCAATGTGGAATTTTTGTACATATTCCTTGGCATTCAATGCCATCCTTTCCCTCTCATTTTCATCGCTGATCAAATAATCCAATTTGGCAATAAAATCATGCATGTCGTTTGCATTTACCACCAAACCGGTATGCTCATGTACAATTACATCTTTTAAGGAAACCCAATTATTAAAGGCAATGGGCACTACGCCAAACTGCATAGCCTCAACCATAACCAACCCAAAACCCTCGTAATCAGACGTTAGACAGATTATGGAAGCTTGCTTATAGTATGGTTCGGGATCTACAAAACCCTTGAAAACAATATTCTTCAATTCTAATTTTTTGGCCAGCAGCTCTGTTTTTTTCCTATCAGGTCCGTCGCCAAGTATCAGTAGCTCCCATTGGGGATGTTTATTAAATAAATTGGCCCAAATACGCAGCATCTTATCGGTTCTTTTAGAAGACCAATCTACCCTTCCCACAAAAAGTACTTGTTTTTTCTTTGTTGAAGTTGATTGCAGCGTGTCAAATACACAAGCATTGCTGATGGGTACAATTTTGTGCGATTTTAACTTCAGCTTTTCTTGTATGCTTTTTTCAAACTCCCCCGACAGCAACACCAATTTATCACTTTTTTTAAGCAAAGATAAAATCGCCATTTTATATTTTACACCTCTGAGTTTGCGCATTACATAATTAACAAACACCCCGTGTCCCGAGTCGCGGTTCAAACCATGCAAGGGAGAGGTGTGATAAAAGGATATTTTTTTTGCAGGATGCTTGCCGGTATTTAACCAAAAATCGGATCGCTTATTTGAAGCATCATGGTTAACCACGATATCTATGGCCAAATCATTTAACAATTGATGGTAAAAACGCAGGTTAGCGCTCGAATAGAAATCAGGATTGGGTAGGGTATATATTTTTGCCGGAAACTCATATTCATCCTTCTCTTCGTATTGAAAGTTCAGGTAGTACATGTTATGTCCGTTTTCGCCAAAGTATCTTGCCAGCGTATCGGCCACTCTGCCTACGCCACCCTTGTTAGGGTTTAACCAATTTCTATATGCAAATAAAATGTTCACTACTGTCTTTTTTATTAGTTATTGCTCTCATTTCGACATTAAAGATTTTCTTCCAAACGTCATAAAATTCTCCAGCGTTAAGTACGTATATAAAAAATATGGAGAAACATTATAAAGCCGTCCAAGAATTCTAAATTCTTTATCGCAACCTGAAACGCTAAGTAATTTTAAATTATTTTCTTTTAATAAACGCACCGTCTTAACCACCCTGCGGGGCTCAAATAGTCCAACGGACGAGGCCATACACAAAACTACAAATTTTACAATGGGCCTATTTAAAAAAACAACATCTTTATTGATGGATTCCTGTTCACGCTTAAAATTTTTCAGATTTTTGGCGGCTAATAAAAATCCGTTTATGGCTCTTTCCGAATTAAACAATCTTGAATTGGTGGCCGATCCAGGTCGCGTTGTTCTCTGATAAAAAGAATATCCATCAAAAACACAACGTTCGGCCAAGAACAAAATGCGTGCGATAAACTCACCATCTTCGAGGTAGGGAACATTGGAGAGAAAACGCAACTTATGTAAGTTAATAAACTCCGATTTATAAAGCACAGCCCACATTCTGTCAGGGTCTGTTTTTCCATCACCTCGAGCTACATAATAAGCCTTTGCACCTTCAAAAACAGTATTGATGTGTTTTGAATTAAATATGGTTTTACGCACCGATCCATCTTCTTCCAAAAATGTAAAACCTAGAAATGATACCTCAGCATTATGATTGTCTGCATTTGATAAAATTCGTCCAAAACTATTTGCATCCACATAATCATCCGGATCCACAAACAATAAATATTTACCCCTAGCGCTATCAATTGCATTGTTTCTGGCTCGCGAAACACCTTGGTTTTTCTGATCGATTAAAACAATGTTATTGTATTCCTTTTGAAGTTGGAGTACTACTTGTTTGCTATTATCCGGCGATCCATCGTTTACACAAATAATTTCATAATCTTGTTGCGGAATATCTTGATCTTCGAGGCTGCGTATGCACCTTTCCAAATAAGGCTCGACGTTGTACATCGGTAGTATTACAGAAATACGTATCATATTATCTAAATTAGGCAATTGAATAGGATGTTATAGAAATTGTAATAGATTTATGATAAGTAAAATTATAGTTTATTAAACTTGTTGATTACCAACTGTTTAATATCCATCAATTCGTTTAATTTATAATAGGAGTAAATAACTGCAACTATAAGCACACTTAGCCCAGCTGCATATTTCATCGTTTCGTTAGGAATAAAAACCGTTATAAACGACACAATAACAAGTGAGTAGGTTATTGCAAATCGACCATAAAACTTTTTTGAAAAGCTAAACTTATATTTGCTCCTCAAAACGGTGTACGACAATATAACGCCAAATAAAAACGAAAGAATAAATGAAATTCCCAATCCATTAAGGCCATACAAATAATAAAACAACAGGTTTAATCCTAATATTACAGTAGCCGAAATAATTTCTAATATCAGAAACAAACGGCCATCACCTTTAGCCAAAAACACGTAGCCCATAGACCAAGACACAGCTTTTAATTGCATCCCAAGTACAGTTAGGTTGGCAAACATTACAATGGGCAAAAACGCCGCAGTATAAAGAACCCTGACCGCCAATGGCATGGTTACAATTAATAGCGCCAGTAAGGGAGCCATAATCAACAAGGCAGTTTCTGCCTGCTGACTAACCAGTTTTCGTACTTTTAAATTATCGGACTGAATGGCAGAAAGACGGGGAAAATAATCGGTTGCCATGGCAGTAAACACTATACCTGTGTATTGTCCTACTACGCCCCATCCTGCATTATAAAGTCCCACGTGCTCCACACCTCCTGAATTACTAATGTAAGCATTTAAAATGTAGGTTGATAATGTTCCTAGAAATCCGGCCAAAGTCATGGATAAGCCCAGTTTAGCCATGCCCTTACCCTTGTTCCAAGTTTCTTTAGGGGTTAACGCTACTTTTTCAATTTTTACCTTGCGTGAGAAATACCAGGTTAAGAACAGTACCGTTAGTGCGGTAACTATAAACGATGGAACAATACCCTCTAACCCGAAAAAATAGTATAGCGGTATTGAAGTCACCAAACCAAGCGCCGAACCAATAACTCCAGCCTTCGCCAAATCCTGTAACCTTCGCATCCCCTGGAGTATGGCCTTTTGTCCATCACTAATGGCCTGCAAAAACAAAGTAACCGATAACCAAACAAAAGCCCAGGTGTAATCGCCATTACCAAAACTCCATTGACTTAGAAGGGGAGAAAGCGACAGGGTAATTACCGCTGCCAGCAAACCGGTAAACCAGGTCCACCGCTTAACGGTAAATATTGTTTTCGCAATACGCGTTTTATCGCCAGTTCCCTGTGCTTCAGAAATATCTCGCACCGCACTGAACGCTATACCGAGTCCGGCTATGGAGATAATCAATTGTAAGGGAGCATTCAATAAACCCATGATGCCCACACCGGCAGTTCCGAGTAATACAGCTATAAATTTTACCCTGATAATACCTATGACAATATTTATTACTTGCACTCCCCCAAATAAAGAAGTAGCTTTAAATATTTGACGGTAAGAGGATTGATCTTCCTTATCGGCTATTGTCTTCTTTAATTGTTGCGCTTCGGGTGAAAGTTGTTCTTCTTCAGAATTATTGTTTTTATCCATTTACAGTTAATATAGGGTCGGATTGGTAATGTGGGGCTACCCGCCTGCCGGAGGGCAGGAAGCCCGAAATTAATACTACCTAGTTTCCCCGGGATGAATCCCGGGGCTAGTTATAAATGTTTTAAATGAGTTTTGACCTTCCAATTAAACGCTATAAATCTTACTTATATTGATATTAATTGTATGTATCTACTTACCTCTAAAAACTATTAATTACCTCCACTATCTGTTGTGCCTCCTCCATACTCATCACCTGACTTATGGGTAAGCTAAGAACGTTTTGATGAATCATCTCGGTAATTGGATACGAAAGGGAAATCCACTCTTTATATGCACCTTGCTTATGCGGTGGAATTGGATAATGTATCAAGGTCTGAATACCATTTTCAGTCATATATCGCTGCAAGCGATCACGGTCTGGATGACGAATTACAAACAAATGCCAAACACAATTTATGTCGCTGAGTGACGAATCCTGTGAATTAATGTTAGGTAGGATTACATCAGGGTGTTTAATATTTTGTAGATAATAGTTGGCTATCTCTCTTCGGTGTTGGTTATCCGCATCCAGCTTACGCAGTTTAACACTTAAAACGGCAGCTTGAATTTCGTCTAATCTGGAATTTAAGCCTTTATAATCGTTTACATATTTTTTTGTAGAACCGTAATTGGCCAATGCCCTGATGGTGTGTGCCAACTCATCGTCACTGGTGGTAACAGCTCCCCCGTCGCCTAGTGCTCCTAGGTTTTTACCGGGATAAAAACTATGCCCCGCTGCATCACCAAGTGCTCCACTGCGAACAAGACGAGAGTGGAGAGCGGAGAGCGAAGAGTATGTAATTTGAGCACCTGCGGCTTGTGCGTTGTCTTCTATAATTTTAAGATTATGCTTTTTCGCCAACTCCTCCAATTCTTTCGACCAACACACCTGACCATACAGGTGAACAACCATAATGGCTTTTGTTTTGGACGTTATGCTTTTCTCAATCAAATTAACATCCAAATTGTAGGTGTTTATATCAGGTTCTACCAAAATCGGTGTAAGGTTATTGTCGCTGATGGCCAGCATGGATGCGATATAGGTATTAGCGGGAACAATAACCTCATCACCTTCCTTCATCACACCCATTTGGATATAGGCTTTTAAAATCAGTCGAAGGGCGTCCAAACCATTGGCAGTGCCAATACAGTTTACAGCTCCAATATATTGAGCATACTCATTCTCAAACTGACTGACTGCATCTCCTTGTAAATACCAACCGCTGTCTATCACTCGTTTAACCGCATCGCTTAACTCGGGCTCAAAGCTCGATGTTATCTTCTGAATATCTAAAAATTTAACCACTATACTTTATGCTTAATTAGATTTGACCATCTTTTTAACTCTTAAAAAATACCTAAAGGGATTAGCGTAGAAAGTTAAAACATCATACACAAAATTATTAAAACCACAGACCTTATTGAACCGTGTGAAACGGAACATTTGCGATACACACCACACATAGCGCTGATTAGTACGCTCTAAAGATGGCAAATATGGATACGTGTAAATCTTTCTAAAATCCTCTTGTTTAAAGTAATTTGGATTTACAACATGCCGTTCTCCTGTATTGTTGATGGCCTGGGAATGGGTACGGTAATTGACCGTAATCTTGTCCATAAAAAACAGTCTATGCCCATTTTTAGTCAAATTGAGCCAAAGCGGATAATCTTCCAATAGCCTAAATCGTTCATCGAATCCACCCACCGATAGTAATGTTTCTCTGTGCAAAAAAACAGATGGGGTAAAATGGATACTGTCGTTACGTAATAACATTTGGTATTGCGATTGTGCCGTGTGGTGAGGGGAAACAATACTATCCAGGGTTATTTCGCCTGGGGCAGTAACCTTAAAATTACTTGATTCAAAAGTATTGATATAAATATTTACTTTTGAAAAGAGCACCTTAGCTTTCGTATTTTTGCTTACAAACTTCACATTATCGCTAATGCAATTGGGCAACAGCACATCATCGGCACCAATAAACTTTATCCAATCGCCGGTAGCTCTTTTTAAACTTCGGTTGGCATTAGCCGACACCCCCGTATTCACTTCTACCTCAATTATTTTTACATCCTTAAACTTACTTTTATTACTATCGACCGACAACCAATTTTTTACTTTTGTTATTGTATCATCTATTGACGCATCATCCCCAATAATCAACTCAATATTATCATAAGTTTGAGTAACAAAACTATCCAAAGTTTCTATAATAAACTTACTGCTATTATAAGTACTCACCACAATAGTTACCAGTGGACAATTACTATTTTCTATCATTAAATAATCTTATTTAAAAATTTAAAGCCAAATTACTAACAGCTAGTTACACTTCCTTCAGTACCGTTTTTATTTCCTCATCAGTAAATCTCCGAATTAATTTGGCCGGCGTACCTCCAATAATCGAATAGTCTGGAAAAGACTTATTTACGTAGCTATTAGCTGCCACAATACAAAATTTACCTAATGTTACATTGGGCATGATGACAGCACAAGCTCCAATCCAGGAATGTTCACCAATTTCAATTTCTCCTTTATCAATAGGAAATATTCTCTGCATTCGTTCGGATGCATTAGGACCGGATGCCGACATTATGTTCACATTTTGTGCAATGCTCACATTGTTGCCAATAGTAATTTTAGACCAAAAACCAACCATTACGCTGTTCATACCGACAAAAACATCATCCCCGATTTGAAGCTGATTATCAGGACCTCCAAAAACACTACAACGCTTTGCTATCCTTACTCTGTCGCCGATGTTGATGTAGTTCACGTTTGACGAAGTATCGATATCTACGTCTTGTCCCAATATGATATTCGAAAATTTCATTTTAAGTGCTTATTTAAATATGATTTCATCACAGCTACAAAATAATCCAAGTCATCTTGCTCTAAGGCTTGGTGCACAGGTATAAAAAAAGCCTCCTCACCATAAAAAACACTACACTGCACGCCATGTGCATAAAAATGGTTTTTAAGCGCGGGCAAATCGATATCATGTCCATCGGTTTTAAACATAAACACACCGGGAACCGTACCCTTCTCTAGCTGGAAGCGCTGGCTAAATCCCAGCTTTAAAAACGCTTGCGTTAGATAATTGTAGTTGAATAACCTTTTTTCAATTATTTGATCTTTGGAATCGATATAGGCAGAAAGAACATCTTTCGTATGTATTAGGAGCTCACCCTCCGTTAGGCACTCCCTTTTTATAGTACTTAAATTATCGGCTACCAACAGCCCTCCAACTTGTAAAGGGAATGTTTTAGGAAAGCTATATATCACAAAATCGCCAATAGTTCCGGGGTTTACACCTACCCCTTCCGTAAAAAAAGCATTGGCACAATCTTCGATAATAGGTAATCCATATTCTTTTAATTTTTCAGGATTCGGATAGGCAAAACCAAACTCATGATTAACGAATATAGCTTTTGTGTTGGGAACCATCTCACGCGACCATTGACAAAACTTCTCAATTTCCGTGGTAACACAACCACTGATATAAAAGTTATTGGAGGTGGTTAAAATGGTAACCACATCATTTTTTTGAAGATTTAAGCTTTGTAAAGCCAAATAAATAGCTCTACGTCCGTTTTCGGTATAGGCAAATTCTCTTCCAGTGAACCTATCGGTAAAATAATCATCTATTTTATTACTTTGTGGAAGGTGATGATTTATAGATAAGTCGCTGGTTTTAAACGGACCAATATGATAACACGGCAAACTATAAGGATCGGGATTTAGAACAAACATATCTAGTAATTTTTTAATCCGATTTTTTTTCGTGAAGTCAATTTGTTTTGACTCGGTAAAATTTTCAATGGGTAATATGAAACGAGCCATGAGAGTTGCTTCTTACAAAGGGGAATGATTGTAATGGCGAGTTCCATGTGGCAAATAAAATCAATTATAAACACATGAAAAAGGGCTTTAATTAAATGGCTCTGTATGGTTTATAATGGGTAATAAAAAAAAGCTTGAGTAAAACAGTCAGAAATACAATACAGGTCGGGCTTACAGCCCTGCACTTACAACTTTCTATTTACATAGCCCTAAAGGACTATGCTTTTACCTTTCGCTCTTTCAGAGCTATTAGCAATGTTATCGAACAATATTATGACCTGTAAGGTCAATTTATATTAGCATAGGGTTTCAACCCTATGTATTTTATTCCATAAAGAACCATTATTCCTTTTCCTTTAAAATAAACCTATACCGCACAGAGGAAACCGCTTCGTGCGTTTCCTTAAACCTAAGCAAGCCTATGTTTGGGATTCCGTCTTCGGTGGATATACCTAAATCCACGTATTTAAATCCTTTTTGTTTATAAAAATGCCATAAATTCAACAATAAGAAATCCATTGCTCTCAATGGTCTTCCTTGTTCATTGTCGCCCCAAAAAACTCCATAAACCATATTAATTCCCCATCTATAAAAAACAGCCGAAGCAAGCATCTCTCCTCCGGAGGTTGTGACTTTAAAAAAATCGACAGTCCATAAACCTTCCATTTGTTTTAAATCGTCCAAGGTCATATATATGGGGCGATCGAACTTAGCTCTGTTTTCACATATCAGTCGATAAGCTTCGGCTTTTTCCGATTCGCTAAAAGCCTGTGTAAAAACAAGATGGTTTCTTTGTGCTTGACGATAGTAATTGCTACTCTTTGTATGCTTGTAGGTATCTCCCACACTACTTAGGTTAATCCAGCTAGTTACTTCTGGGATTTGACTTAAAAATCCTGCCCTATTCAATGAATTAACGCATTTGGCATTAAAGGTTTGATGGTAAATATCGGGAGGAAGTGTTATGCGAAACTCCGTGTAATTGTTACTCCGTATATATTCCTTTAAAAATAACATAAAAGCATCTATCCTATCGGAATACATATTTTCCTTTTTAAAATGGAAACCTCCAAAAGGTGCAGAAAAAGGAGAAAGAAGGATATTGTTGCGGATACCTGCCACCAATCCCATTTCAGGTTTATCCGTATTCTCCACCAAGCGTACGATTTTATCAACCTTGGCTTTATTCAGTTCAATAAACGCTTTGGAGTTAAACGGATGGGCATCGTTGTAAAAGTATTGCCCAAAAGTATTGGCATCCACTTCGATAAGCATGGTTAGTGTTTTTTATAGGTTATAAATTCGTCATATTTGCGAATATAATCGTCTTCGCTGTACTTTTCGGATGCCAGTACAAAGCAAATAGCACCGGAAGAAAAATTGACTATCTCGCGCCAAATGCCCGGTATTACCATCAAGCCAAAATTGGGCCTGTTAAGTTGTATTATTTTTTTTTGTCGTCCATCGTCAATGATCACATCAAAGCTACCGCTGGCAGCCACAATCAGTTGGTACAAACCTTTATGTGCATGACCTCCCCGCTCCGACCCTCCGGGTACATCGTAGAGGTAATAAACCCGCTTTACATCAAAGGGCAGATCATCACTATTTTGAACAATGGTAATATTACCGGCAGGATTATGTATTTTACTTAATTCAACCACATTACAATTGTGGATATCAGAAACATAACTTAGCATTGTGTCATTTTTTTAAACTCATTAAAATCCCTTAGGTAATCATTGGCATCGTAATCGGTAGAAGAGATAATAACGGCCAATGAGTTGGTTGAAAAATTTTGGAGTGTACGCCACATCATTTTAGGAACCAATACCCCATGATAGGATCTATTGAGTGCGTATTTATATTCCTGTTCGCCATCGTTTAACACCACGTCAAAGCTACCGGAGAGGGCTATGATTAGCTCTTGGGTTTCTTTAAAGGCATGTCCTCCTCTTATTTCACCACCGGGGACATCGTAAATCCAATACACCCTTTTAATTTTAAATGGCAATTGGCTGTCTTCTTCAACAAAAGATAGATTTCCCCTAATATCCAAATACTTAGGTAATTCAATTAACGCAGGCTTCATAAATTCGATTTATAGCTTTAATGTTAACTTTATTTCTTATTCCCTTTTTTTGTTTCGTTGGTATAGCCATATTTTTTGCCATAACCATAACGCTTAAGCTTTAAATCAACATCATTTATAAGTAAGCTCATGCGCTCATTGCTTTCCATTGTTTCATTTATCGCTAGCATCATCATATCTTTTAGTGTCTTGTTAACCCGCACTACCATTAATACCGAATCTACATGAGCTGTTAAATGATGGGTGTCGGATATTAAACCAATGGGTGCCGAATCTATAATTATAAAGTCGAAACGACTTTTTAACTCCTCCATCAATTTGGCTGTAGCAGGGGAGGCTGCCAGCTCAGAGGGGTTGGGAGGTATGGGCCCGGAGGATATAACCGAAAGATTTTTGTGAAATGTTTCCTGGATAATATCGTCCACCGTATTTTCGCCTATCAAGTAGGTTGATACACCGCTTTCTTTGGTGAGTTCAAATGCCCTGGCAAATTTCGGGTTACGAAGATCAAAGCCTACCAACACCGTTTTTTTGCCCAACATACTGTACACCGCTGCCAGGTTTATAGCCGTTAATGTTTTCCCATCTCCGGGCATGGCCGAAGTAACCAGAATTACCGGATTCTTCTTTTCGTCGGTAACAAACTGCAATCTGGACCGCACCAGACGATACGATTCTGCAATAACTGATTCGGGGTTTTCAAAGATATCGATAAATGAATTTCCTTTGATATGTGGTATATTTCCAACTACAGGTATATCACCCAACTGGTCTATATCCTCTTTTCTAAAGCGATTGTTAAACGCAAAAACAAAATAAAAATAAAGCATGGGTATTGCCCCGCCTAAGAAAATGGCCATAAAATATATCATAGGGGGGTTAGGAGCCACCATCTGACTGTAAAGTTCGCTCGCAGGATCAACAACCTCATTATCGGGTCGATTGGAGGCCTTTTGCATTTGAAGCTCTGACAGTTTCTGAAGTAAAAAAGTATATATATCGTCGTTCAGTTTAAATTTACGCTCTATGCCCAGCATTTGCCTTTCTGTTACCGGTAGTGCGGATGCCTGGGAATTCACCCTAGCTAAGCGATCATTGTTTTCATTACTTGCCAAGCTGTTGGCACGACGTAATCCGCTCAAAGTTTCCATCAACTCTTCCTTTTTAGCGCGCATCCTTTGGCTTAGCAAGTTTTGAAGGGGATTCTTCTCTCCTGCTCCTGCTCCACCCAACTGTTCCTGAAGGCTGGCCAACTCGGTAACCAAGGTTGTGAGAGCCGGATCTTCAATCCCCATACTGATAGGTACCATAGGCAGCTCACCTGTTACGTCTTTTAGTAGATAATCAGCAAGATAATCGTAATAATTAGCTTCGAGGCTCAGGCGTGCCTTTTCGTTTTCAAGATTAGTTACCTGGGATATAATGGCCTGCCCCTGGACCGATAAATCCATAACCCGGTGTGCTGAGCGAAACTGTGTCAGGCGATTTTCAGTGATAACCAAAGAGTCTCTAATTTCGACCAACTGATTATCTATAAAATCAATCCTACGGTTGGCTTCCATATTTTTCTTCTCCAGCGATAGATCCTGAAATACGGCTGTTAACTCATTTAAAAAGTCAACATCTTGTTGTGCGTTTACACCGTTCATACTAATTTCAATAATAGAACCCGACCGGGTTAGCATATCAACAGATAATCTGCTGTTAAAGTATTTAACCAGACGTTCGACGCTATGCACAATAAAATTCAGATCGATTTCCTGATTTTTTATAAACCAATCCCTATTGTTAGCTATAATGATAATATCTCCTTCCGGCAATCTGATGGTTTCACCAAATTTGGCTTTCAGATTTAAACCCTGTGCTTCGGAATACAGTCTAAATTCATCGTTACCAATGTAGTGTACACCTAATTCTACATTCTGAGGCAAAGGGTTTTTACCACTATATTTAATTTCGATAGGGATATCCGGATAGAGTGGTATCTGATTACGAACCGTTTTATAATAGTATTCTATCTCGAACCCCAAGCCACGCACTGCGCGCTCCGTCAACTCCCTGGATGTTATTATCTTTATTTGGTTCTCTAAATTCCTCATGCCGCCGGCCAAGCCCAGCCCATTCAACAATTCATCATTGTCGGCACCAGTATTGTTTTCCTCTTCGTATATAAGCACCGATGTATAAACTCTGTACACCGGCATAGTATGTGTGATATAAAACCGTGCTCCTACTAGTGCCAATACGATACCTAATATAAAGTAATACCAGTTTTTAAGTAATATTTTAATGATAACCCCGGGGTTTATGCCGGGATTCAGGAATGACTTGGTTCTTTTTGCAACCCCTATTGCTTTATCGCTATTCTTCATATATGTTGTTAACGTTGGTCTTTAATAAATAACATTATTCTATTTTATCCTCGTATCCTTTAATTATTGGTATTGATTAATGCAAACACAACCATACCGGCATTTACAACCCCCAATAAAATACCAAACACGGCGGAGTTTACTTGAAATGCTTTTCCTTTGAGCGGTGGTGCGTAAATAATATCGTTGGGCATAACGTAATAAAAATCCGAATTTAAAATACTTCGGTCGTTTAATGAGAATTCTTTTATGACAGGGCCATAGGCCGTTGGGCGGATAAGTTGAATTTTACTGCGATTACTAAAATCCGATAAATCGCTGGCCATGGCTAAAGCTTCAAAGATATTTACCCTCACCTTGGTAAGCGGATACTTTCCTGGACTTCGAACCTCCCCAATCAAAGTCACGTAATTATTAACTAAGCGCACCGTAAGTGAAGCATCTTTAACATAGCTAATAAAGATACCTTGTAACTTCGCTTTCACGTTGTCCAACGTTTCGCCCTGAACTTTAACTTTACCAATAAAAGGTATATCAATATTCCCTTCGTTATCTACCCAGTACCCCTGAAGAATAGCACTTTCTTCGGTTAAGGAGCCTTCCGAAGCAGTATTAAACATGGATGACCATTTTGGATCGATAGATGATACATTGATAAACAAATTATCGTAGGGCATAATTTTATATTCGGAAGGTGTTACCGACTTTCTACCCTCCGAAAACGCAGAATTATTTTTATCCATTGCACCTGAATACTGCAGGTAGGTAAGTTTTTGGCGCGATACACATGAACTTAATCCTACAATTACTACTATGGCCATGTAGAACAACAACTTCTTAATTTTCATAATCTTATACTGGTATTGAATGTTATTTATATACGAATAAATGATTCATTTTGCTACAATTGTCTAAACTAACATTTTTTATTATTTTCAACAAGCAGTAGGTCAAACAAATCTATACACCCCTGCTTTTTCGTCCGTAGCAATCAGTTTGATATTTAACCCGTATTTCCCAAGCAAAAAAGCAATATCTTGTCCGCCAAATGCTTCGCCCGATTGTGGTGGTACAAGGGTGAGCATGCCTTTTTGCTTTGAGTTGATGACACACCGGACAATTTGTTTATATCCAAAAACATGTTCCTAGTATGCAATCCCTTCGTTTATATCTTTTACTGCAAAGCACACATGATCCACAACCATAATTATTCTGTAATTTTAAATTCAACTCTTCGGTTTATCTCCCTGCCACTTTCTAATAAATTTGATCGGATAGGATACACTTCGCTCTTCCCTTGGGGTATCAGTCTATCCTTGTTTATTCCACTTCCAACAAGATAATCAACTATATTATTGGCTAAAGATTTTGACACGTTTAAATTTTGATATTGGCTTGCTATGTTATCTGTATGAACGTTTACTTCAAGATTAATTTTAGGATATTTGTTCATTAATGCCACCACATTGTTAAGCATCAAAATTCCGTTTGTTATCAAAACATTTCTGTCATTAAAAAAACTGTTTATCTGACTTCCATATTTCTCCTTTATCCTAAACAATTCTATTTCACTTGGATTGCTAAGAAGATTATAAGTTACTGTTACTGCTTCGAAACCACTTGCCTTTATTTCCTGATAGCTGGGAAACAGTGATATAAGTTGTGTTTGTTCTTCAACAATATATGCATATGTGCTATCCTCCCTGTTGAAACGCTCCTGTATTTGGTATTTTGAAGGAACTTTTGCGAATACCGAACTCTCCAAAGAAACTTTTTTATTCGACACCAGAAGTTGTAATCTAAACACGCTTTCTTTTGCTTTATTATCTCCTGCTCCGTAAACACGTTTTATTTTAAACGTTTGAGCATCAGCCGTTGCTTTTTCCTGATTTACGGTCGATTGCTGCTTAGCCAAAAGCTCATCCCGCTCCCGATTGTTTGAATAGACAGCTATTACTTTTGAAACAGCATGCTTACTTATCTCACCACTCGATTTGGATTTTAACGCAACTGCAAGTTGTATCCGGTTCTCCCCCGTTTTATTAAATTGATAATAAAAGTCAGCGCCGGTTTTAAACGTGGTGTCATTCAATTGCCAATAATATTCGATTATATCATGCTTTGAATAATTTGTTTTTAAACCATCAATGCGGATTGAATCACCCACTCTTACAAAATCTTTTGAACGAATAAATGGTTGTTCCAAATCCATCATATCCAACTTGTAAGTGGCCTTATGGAAAAACATTTCTTTTGTCCGTCGCACCACTACGTTCAAATCTATGGTATAACTACCTGTATCCGGAAAACAATGCCTCACTTGTGAACCATATTGCTTAAGACCACCCCCAAAATCCCACTCATATTGAAACAATAAGGTGTCTACTGCCAATGGATCTTCGTCCTTTAAGATAACACAGTAATTATTTTGCTTTTGCGGAGAACTAAACCAAACAGGCTGCTTTAGGGTACTAAAGCTGTAAATATCAATGGTCCTGTCGCGCTGCGAAGAAAAGTAACCGCTGTTCGTCAAAACGTCGGCAACTATTCCAAAATCATCGTGCTCCGAGTTTATGGGGGAATCCAAATGCACAGGTTTATGCCAGTCTTCACCCTTTTGTTTGGTAACAAAAATATCCTTACCTCCCATTCCCTGATGTCCGTTTGATGAAAAGAAAAGCTCACCAACTGCATTCATAAATGGATAGGCCTCATTCTCGGCTGTATTTACTTCGGATCCAAGGTTAATCGGTTCGTCCCAATATCCATCTTTCCAATCACAGTAATACAGGTCGGCTCCACCAAAACCATCGGGCTTATCCGACGAAAAATATAAACGCTTTCCATCGGGCGATAAACTTGGGGTACTGATATTGAACCAATCGTTATTATGCCTAAACGGACTGATAGCAGTCCATTTTTTGTCTGTTTTAACGGCCGAAAAAAGACCCAGTTTATTTCGGTAATAAGGATTTTCCTTTCTACTGCGTATGACAAACATATTCCTGGAATAGAATATCATATCGCCGTCGGAGTTAAAAGTACAGGGCCCGTCATTAAACTCGGTAGTCAAATCTTTCGAAAATAATTTTGTTCTTTTCCATTTACCCTTCGTATCTCGTTCTACAAAAAACATACTAACCGGTCCCTTACCTTGGTTACCTGTATAATCCACCCAAGAAGAGCCGCCCCGATTTGAACCAAGCACTATTCCATTTTTATGAAACACAGGCGAAAACTCATCGTAGCGATCCGAACTAAAAGATGCTTTTTTTACTTCATATGTATCCGATTGGCTTTTTAACGCCAACGAAAAAATAAAAAGGAGCGCTATAGATAAACTTAATTTAATTTTCATATTTATTGCGAGAGAGCTATTGTTTGTGGTTCCTTAAAATATCAAAGAATTGGGTGCATAAACTTTATACTTAAAAATATATTTAAGCATAATCTGGTGCGAACCATTTGTGAACCTATTCAACTGACCAGTTTCAAAATTAAAACTATACGCAATACTTATTTGTTTGTTTGGCTTAACCTGAAATAAGGTAGCAAAAGATCGACTATTTTGGTACGATCCACCTAAATAGATTATTTCCTTATAATTAAACATCGCGTTTAAATCGTAAAGAAATTCATCGTTTGCATTAAGTGCCGAATACTGAAATAGTAACGAAGGTACAATTGCCAAACTATTGCCAGCCTTTATTTTATAACCCGTATTAAGTAAATATTTGTACTTATTAAAATCATTTTTGTAAAGGTACTTGCCCTCCTCAATATCGAAATTATAATTCAACAATTGAGGTATTGAAAAACCGACAAAAAAATCTTTGACTGAATAATGCACACCAAAACTAAAATTTGCTAAGGCGTATGTTTTTGAGTCCTGCAGATATATTTCATCGCCAGGATCTAAGGCTATTAAGTCGCTATATGCTGAATTTCGTAACTTTACACTTGCCCCTAAACCAAACGCTAACACACTTTGGGGCGAAAGAATCCGATAAGCATAATTAGTCGAAATTTCATTTTGTTTGCTAACCCCAAACTGTTCGTTTAAGAGCATGATACCCAACCCCAATCTTTTATTCATAAATGGTGCATCGGCGCTGAAGGTCATCTCTTTTGGAGAACCTTTAACATCTGTCCACTGCTTTCCATAAAATAACGAAAGATTTAAAGCATCCTGTCCACCTGCAAATGCAGGATTTATCGACATAGGATTTAACACGTACTGCATAAAATCCGTACTACTTTGCGCGCAGACCCCCACCTTTATAGTGGACAAAATGGCAATTACAATTAATATTTTTTTTATGGTCTGATTCATCCTACTCACTATCTTCTTATTACAATGTAACCACTAATAGGCTTTCCGTTGGATGGTATTATGCTAAAATAATAGGTGTCGTCGGGGAGTGAGTTACCACTCTGATCTACTCCATTCCAACTACTATCGTAATCCGCATTTTTATACATCATTAATCCCTGACGGTTAAAAATTATCAATTCTGTTTTGCCCAAACTTTGTATACCTCTTATTTCAAATCGCTCATTTATGCCATCTTCGTTTGGTGTTATAAGGGTTGGTATTACCAAATCTTTTACAGTTATTGTCAATATATCTTCCCCAACCGGACAAACCCCATTGTCTACAATCCATTTAAAAATATTTTCACCCACTGACAAACCTGAAATCGTGTTAACAGGGTTGGTAATGTCGCTAAACATAGCCGTTCCATCACCCACTTGCCTCCACTTACCTGTTTCGCTAGCACTAACATCCATGGCTTTGGTTTGATACGAAAAAGCGTATGTAAGCGTTGTGTCCTCTCCTGCATAGGCAGTAGGTCGAGGCAATGGCATAATATTAATTTCATCGCTACTGGTACAGCCATACTCATCAGTAAGCATAATACTGTAGGTTGTTTCCTCGATAGGGCTGGCAATAGGGTTGTAAATATTTGGATCGCTTAATGTAGATGCAGGTGACCAAATAAAAGTTCCTTCGCCAACGGCCTGCAACTGAACCTCATCTCCCCCACATGTGATGGTGTCGCGTCCGGCATTCAAAGCTGGTTTGCTCCGGAATATTACCTCCACATCGTCCTTCGATCCACAAACATCATTCACTTCTGTCCATTGAAATTGGTAGGTTCCAAATTCGCTTACTGTAACTGTAGCTTTTGGATCGTTGGCATTGGGACTAAAGTCTGCTTCGCCGGAACCTGTGTACATGCTCCATGTACCTCCCCCGTTTCCAGGTGTGGCATCAAGCATATATTCCATATCGCAAACCAGTGTATCAATGCCAGCATTACCGCTCTGCTCCTGAACAAAATTGACTGTTATAGAGGCTTCATCCGAGCAGGATTCGTTTATTTCAGTCCACAAAAATTCGTATGTTCCAAAAGCATCAACGCTAACCTCTGTTTGGGGGTTATCACCATTTTCCGGTTCAAAAGCCGCAGTACCAGGCCCACTGACTAAGTTCCACTTTCCTGTTCCTCCTTCAATACTGAGCTGGGCATTCAGGTTGTACTTCAGACCACAATTATTTCCACCAGTACCTGGATTGGCCACAGGCTTCTCATCGACTTGAATGCTTGCATTACCTGTTTGCGCGTTGGAGCACCCACCACCTTTACTATCTTTTACACTTAACAATGAATAGGTATAAATATCCACCGCGTCGGTTGGTACAGATACGGCTACTGAGTTACCACTAAGCGTTGTTACGGTTAATGACGAACCACTATTTATAGTGTAAGAAAAAGTGTACGGAGCCACACCCATTGAACCGGTAAAAACCACTTCCGGATTTGGTTCAAACTGACAAACAGTTGTTGTTCCGCTAATAGAAGCCTGCGGCAAAGCATTAACGATTAAAGAACCTTTGGCTTCGGCATCAGCACACGCACCAGTGGCTATTGCGGTATAATCAAAAATTCCTGATACGGTTGGCGTACCGCTTACGGTAAGTATGCCATTGCTATAATTGGAGACAACACCACTCGGTAGCCCATTTACAGTTCCTCCGTTGCCACTACCACCAATGGCATACGCAATATCTTCGATGGCACTATTTACACAAACCGTTTGTTCATTATTTGATGAGCTTAAGGAGATACTTGCATTGGACTGTACCGTGATGATTCCCGTTGTTGTTGCACTGCTACAGTTGCCTGTTGCCGTTATCGTATAATTAAACACTCCAGAAACAGTAGGCGAACCACTAATACTGAAAACACCGGCAGCAAAACTTCCGTTTACTCCATTCGGGAGTCCATTCACATTAGCAGCAGTACCGCTACCCGAGATATCAAATGCGATTTCTTCTAAAGGACTATATACACAAATAGTTTGATTTTCGTTTGCTGATGTTAGGGTAATGATTGCATTAGGACGAACTGTAATGGTGCCCCCAAATGTGGTATCTTTACAAATTCCTGTGGCGGTAACCGTGTAGTTAAAAATTCCCGATTGATCAGGTGTTCCGCTTAGGGTAATAATTTGACCAACGATAACGCCTTCCACCCCATTGGGCAATCCTCCTACAGAAAAATCGGTGGCGCTTCCTCCAATCTTAAATTCGATATTGCTTATTGCGTTGTCAATACAAATTGTTTGTTCGGCATTGGCCGATGTCAAACTTATTGTACCATCTGAAGTAATGTAGATAGTCCCCTTTGCTTCAGCCCTACCACATTCTCCAGTAGATGTTACCGTATAGTTATACGTTCCTGGTATAGTAGGCGTTCCACTAATTGTTATAACTCCACCACTAACGTTATGGGTAACTCCATTGGGAAGACCTGCAACAGAACCAACAGTAGCACTTCCTCCTATTGAATAAGTAATATCGGCCAATGTAGTACTAACACATAAGGTTTGATTGGCGTTGCTCGAGGTTAAATTTATGGCTGGAACAGAACTAACAGTTATTTTTCCGGTTGCCGTTCCTGAACCACATGAACCAGTAGCAGTAACCATATAATTATAAGTGCCATTTACCGTAGGCGTACCTGTAATAGAAAAAATACCGGCACTGTAACTTCCTGTAACCCCAACGGGCAATCCGCTTACAGTTGCATTTGTACCAGTACCTGCTACAGTGTACCTAATAGTGGAAATCGCAGTATTGGGGCAAACTGTTTGTGTATTATTTGCCGAAGTTAACTCTAAGGTTGCATCCGGACTTAGTGTGATAGTTCCTGTTGCAGTAGAACTAGCACACGAACCAGTCGCAGTTACCGTAAAGTCATAATCTCCAGACACATCCGTAGGCATACCACTGATAGAAAAAGCAGTACCGCTAAAAACACCTTTAACTCCCACCGGTAAGCCACTCACCGTAGCCCCCGGACCAGTACCACCAATAATGTATATGATGCTGTTGATAGCGGTGTTGCGACATAAAGTTTGGTTACTATTGGCAGAACTTAAGCTGATGGTGGCATCGGGACGAATTGTGATAGTCCCAGTAGCTGTTGGACTTGTACATCCACCTGTTGCTGTTACTGTAAAATTATATGGCTTTGCAATATCAGTTGGGATTCCGGTAATGGTGAAAGTGCTTGTGCCGACGTTGAAATTGCTTGTTAATCCTGAGGGAAGTCCCGTGACAGAAGCTCCCGTGCCGCTCCCACCAATGGTATAAACGATATTGGCGATGGCTGTGTTGCGGCAAACCGTTTGCGTGTTGACACCCGAAGTTAAGTCGATAGTAGCATCGGGACGGATCACGATTCTTCCGGTGGCCGTCGGAGTGGCACAAGGACCAACAGTGGTTACAGTATAGTTGAAACTTGAAGTTGGCGTGCCGCTTATGGTGAAGACACCAGCGTTAAATCCTCCCGTTACCCCTGAGGGCAATACGCTGACAGTAGCTCCCGTGCCTCCTCCGTCAATGGCGTAGGTGATGGGAACTATAGGCGAGCCAGCACAAATTGCCTGATTATTAGTGGCAGCTGCCGAGGTCAAAGTTATGGTAGCATCTGTGCCAACAGTTACTGTACCCGTAGCCGTGGGTTTGGCACATGGGCCAACAGTGGTTATCGTATAATTAAAGCTCGTTGTTGGGGTTCCACTTATAGTGAAGACACCCGCATTAAATACACCTGTAACTCCGGTGGGCAATCCGGTAACAGTAGCTCCCGTGCCTCCTCCGCTAATACTATAGGTGATAGGAACTATGAGCGATCCGGCACAGATCGTCTGATTGTTAGTTGTAGATGCTGAAGTCAACGTTATGATAGCGTCTGTACCAACAGTTACTGTACCCGTGGCAGTTGGTTTGGCACAAGGACCAACAGTGGTTACCATATAATTAAAGCTCGTTGTTGGGGTTCCACTTATAGTGAAGACACCCGCATTAAATACACCTGTAACTCCGGTGGGCAATCCGGTAACAGTAGCTCCCGTGCCTCCTCCGCTAATACTATAGGTGATAG
>JAGXIO010000133.1 GCA_024635555.1 Saccharicrinis sp. | reverse complement strand
GTGGCTAAATTCAGATGGGTTTTGGCCACCTCGGTAGCTGTGATAATCGTTGGTGAAAAATATGGCCGTCATGGTTGAATCAATAGTTACACCATCAATAAACACATTGTGGATAAATCCACCCCTATCTCTGTTGGCTTTAAACTGTATGGCATATTGCTCCACTTTGTTCATCTGAAAGTTATTCACATATATGTTTTCCATCCCACCCGACATTTCACTGCCAAAGGCCAATCCGTGCAGTACCTTATAGGCCACGCAGTTTCTGATTACAATGTTTTTACTGATTTTGTTTACTCGCCAGGCATCCTGGTCGCGGCCTGATTTTATGGCAATGGCATCGTCGCCCGCATTAAAGGTGCAATCTTCAACCAAGGCATCTTCGCACGAGTCCAGGTCTATTCCGTCGTTGTTTATTCGTGTGCTGTTTACGTGTACATCCTGTATGGTAATGTTGTTGCAATAGGTGGGATGTATAACCCAAAAAGGAACATTTTCGATGCTAAGCCCCTGAATCAATATGTTTGAACAGTTCATCAATTGAATAAAGGACATGCGCAGGAAATGTCCCTCGCCAAATATGCGATCTTTAACAGGCACCAATTCCGATCCCATTTCGCGCGAAAGGTTCTGCGATGGTTTTTGTTTGCCGCGCCACCCAGCTATACCACCTATGGCGTTTCCATTAAACTTGCCTTTTCCCGTAATGGCAATGTCGGTTTTGTTATCAGCGTAAATATAAGGTGAGTAATTGTATAGTTCCACACCCTCCCAACGAACCAGTTGCAGTGGCAAGTAATCCTTTGCATCCTGACTGAAAAGTACCGTTGCCCCTTTTTCGAGATGCAGGTTTATTTTGCTCTGAAGGTGTATGGGTCCCTTGCACAAGTAGGTGCCCTTGGGGAAGGTGATTTTTCCACCACCCGCTGCGCTTACTTCCTCTATGGCAGCTTGGATGCCGGGGCGGCAATCTTTAAGCCCATCTCCAACCGCACCAAAATCTAGTATGTTGGCTTTTTCAGGTCCAATATCGGGTAATATTATGTTGTTTGTGATGGCTTTAATGGCAACCTGCTTACCATTGTCTTTTGCTTGACAACAGCTGCTAATACTAAATACAATAGCCGTTGTTGCTAATAATAAGATGGATTTATGTCGGATATTTTTGGTGAATGTCATACGATTCATTTTTTTAGATGTTATATTTTTTTGGTGCTATATGGAATATAGTGGGTAATCCAGGTATAACATAGTTCGGCATGTTTCAAACATACAAAATGGTCGATATTAATTCAGTACCGTTCGCTTTCCGAATACAAGTTCGGAACAGGCTTTTCAGAGCTTAGTTACAACCTGAGATACATAGGGTTGAAACCCTATGCTATTACAGATTGGCCTTACAGACCATAACAATGCAACCCTCGATAACACTACTAAAGCTCTGAAAGAGCGAACGGTAAAAGCATAGTCCTTTAGGGCTATGTGGATGAATAGATTCAAATTGAGGGCTGAAAGTCCGGCCTGTATTGTATTGTATTGTATTGTTAATTTTTCATATCAAGCCTTCCTAAGCAATACCCACTAGAAATCATACAGAGCCTTTTTTTTACAGTAGTGCTTTCATTACATCATCACTTACCTAGTATATTTTGCACTTCGGTAAGTTCGTTGGGATTAAAATTACCGCCAAACTTAACAATACTTTTTGATTTTAGTAAATTATTGTTGTGCAGCACTATGTTTTTAGTATTGTTTCCCTCCAGATAAATAAATGATGAATTTGTTGGAGCCGGGCTACACGATTTTACCTCCACAGAACTGGACTCGTTAAAATGCAGCGTGGCCAGATCCTCATTGGTGATGATTTGCCTGCTATATAAATCGCTTATAATAACATGGTGAACATCGTATCCCCAAATCATATGGCGCTCATTGTTTTTGTTGTCTGATAAATCCTGGATGGTAAGGTTGCGAATACTAAGTCCATCTACATGGGCAAAGGTAAAAAGTGAGGGAGCATCTGAAAAATCGTTGTCTGCTTTATCTCTCAAACTGCTTACACCCCTCGGTTTTCGGTTGTCGTGATACGGTTTGCGCTGGTGCAGGGTAAAGTTAATATCTGATAGCTGTATGTTCTGAAGCTTGCTGTCGGGCTGACCGAAAAACACACAATGACCGTCCTGCGAATCGATGGTGATGTTATTAAAAAAGATGTTTTTTACAGCGCCTAGTTTTGAGTCATTGCTTCTCTTTTCCAGATCGATGAAAATAGGATAGGTGCCCATGGGTTTGGTAATATCTGCTTGCATATCGATGGTGCTTTGGATATGGATATTGTTGAATCGGATATTCTCAAAAGTGCCACCGTCTTTGGCATAAAAGGCAATGCCATATTCGGTGTCCTTGATGATGATGTTGCTGAATACCGCATCGCGGATATAGGTTTCGGAGCGTGTGCCTAGTTTAATGGCTGAATCGTCGCTGAGGATAATGCAATTGGTTACCACCAGGTTTTCGTTGGGGATATCACCTATGGATTTTGGACAGATACCGTCGTCACCCGTCTCGATATAACAGTTGGAGATAAAAACATTTTTTGACGATACCGGGTCTATCCCGTCGGAGTTGGGCGACTTTCGTTCGTTTATAATAGAAATCCCATCTATCCATACCCCGTCGCACAGTCTTACCTCAATAGTCCAATTTGCACTATTGGTTACAAGTACATCTTCTATTTTTACATTGGTGCTATTTTCGAATAAAATAAAGCGGTCGGGTCTGATGAAAGGTTTCTTTTTACCGCGCCAAAAGGAATCGCCCTGACCGTTTATCGTTCCTTTGCCTACGATGCCAATATTGTTGGCTCCGTCGGAATATATCAGGCTCTTCCTATTTTTTCCCTCAACGGGATAATCGTTTAAATCGGTACTTCCGTAGAGTGTTGCACCGGGAGCCAATTCTAAAAAAGTATTGTCTTTTAAAATAAGAGTTCCTGTTAGATACTCGCCTGCTGCAAAATAAATGTAACCACCCCCCTCGCTGCTGCACTTATCTATCAAAGCTTGCAGTTGTTGGGTTATCATATGGGTTTTACCCGTGTTTTGTATATGCTCGCAAACGCTGTATTTGTTGTGTTGCGAAAATACGTTGGAAGATAGTAAAATCATTACTATCGTAATTGCTGCTTGTTTTAGTAATTTCATGTGTTTATAATGTATTTTTTTTGCCACATAGCCTGCCCCGAACTTGATTCGGGGGAACTCGCCATTACAATAATTCCCCTCCCGCTAAGGCGGGACAAGTTTTGTCAGAAGCTACTCTCTTGGCTCGTTTCATATACGCTAACTAATTATTTGTTCAAACTTGGCATTTGATCCCTGCCCCTGTCTGCCGGACAGGCAGGCGACCCTTCCGAGGCTTGTTTCATCTCGCTAAAATTATTAGTTTTTTTAGAGAATTTCCCACGGTTGGTATTTATTTTTAAGATAGCAAGTTTTTATATTTAAAAATAATAGGGGCATTTAATGTTTTTACGAATTACTTTAAGCTATAGACAGCGATTTAAATTAAAAAAGCCGCCCTGTTTGTGGGCGGCTTTTTTAATCTTTATGGTAATGGGCTTATCCCAAATACGATTTTAATAGTTTACTTCTGGAAGTATGTCTCAATCTACGGATAGCTTTTTCTTTGATTTGTCGCACCCTTTCGCGGGTTAAGCCAAACCGCTCACCAATTTCTTCCAATGTCATCTCCTGAATCTGTATGCCGAAGAATAATTTAATGATATCAGCTTCACGTTCGGTTAATGTGGCCAAGGCGCGTTCAATTTCGCGAGCTAGCGATTCATTAATCAATGCTCTATCGGCACTTGGCGAGTCGCCGTTTACCAAAACATCCAGCAAGCTGTTATCTTCGCCTTCAACAAATGGTGCGTCCACTGAAATATGACGACCTGAAACTCGGAGTGTATCGGTTACCTTTTCTACCGGAAGCTCAAGCTTGTCGGCTAATTCTTCAGGTGATGGCTTACGCTCGTTTTCTTGCTCAAATTTTGAGTAGGCTTTGTTTATTTTGTTTAGAGAACCAACTTGGTTTAAGGGCAAACGCACAATTCTGGATTGTTCGGCCAAAGCTTGCAAAATAGATTGACGAATCCACCATACCGCATACGAGATAAACTTAAAGCCACGGGTCTCATCAAATTTTTCGGCTGCTTTTATCAATCCAAGGTTTCCTTCGTTTATTAAATCCGGAAGGCTTAGCCCTTGGTTTTGGTATTGTTTAGCTACAGAAACCACGAAACGTAGGTTGGCTCGAGTCAGTTTTTCCAAAGCTACTTGGTCGCCTTTTTTGATTCGCTGGGCCAGTTCTACTTCCTCTTCTACAGATATCAACTCCTCCCGTCCTATCTCCTGAAGATATTTATCTAAAGAAGCGCTCTCGCGATTGGTAATTGATTTTGTTATTTTAAGTTGTCTCATATCCTATATGCAAAATGTGGCGCAAAATTATACTTTTTTAATCAAATATCCAACTATTAAAAATAATGAGCAAGACAAATGAAACTTTAATTAATCCTCGAGATTAATAGCATAGTAGGTAACCTGTCCATTTGGGTAAATACCAGTAATAAAAAGGCCTCCGTCGGAAGTTGCTATTACATCTTTTAAATCTGAGATATTTCTTACGGGTTGCCTGTTGGCTTTAAAAATGATAAATCCTTCTCGTATACCACTTTCTTTAAATTTACCGGGTGTTAGCTCAACAACTTCCATGCCGTAATCCACGCCAAACTTGGCTTTTTCTTGGCTTGTCAGTTCGCGCAATTCGGCGCCCAATAAATCCGATATGCCTTCTTTTTGTTGAACCATTTCGGTTGAACCATAACTATTACGTAAAACTACGGTAAATTGTTTTGTTTTTTTATCTCTTTTTACGGATAAACTTACTTTATCTCCGGGGCGGTGCTTGCTAACCTGACCTATCAACTCCGAATTGGTGTTAACCTGGATGCCGTTGATGCTTAAAATCACATCTCCTTTTTCAACTCCGGCTGCACCTGCGCCACCATTTGCAGTAACGGCCTCCACATATACGCCTTCAATTTTGTCCAAATTCAACTCTTTGGCCAGTTCGGCGTTTACATCTCTAATTTGAACGCCTATGAAGCCTCTTTGTACCTCACCAAATTCCTTGAGATCGGTCACTACCTTTTTTGCTATTGCCTCAGGTACAGCAAATGAATAACCTGCATATGATCCGGTTTGAGACGCAATGGCTGTATTAATACCAACAAGATCGCCAAATATATTTACCAAAGCTCCGCCGCTGTTACCAGGATTAACCGCTGCATCTGTCTGAATAAACGATTCAATACCCATAGGTTGGTTTCTATTGGCTAGTATATTTATACTTCGTGCCTTGGCACTTACAATACCTGCCGTAACGGTAGAAGTGAGGTTAAAAGGATTACCTACGGCCAGCACCCATTCGCCTATCCGCAAGTCGTCGGAATTGCCATAGGTGAGAAACTTGAGATCGTTTTCCTCAATTTTCAATAAAGCAATGTCGGTTGTAGGGTCGGTGCCCACTAAAGTTGCTTTGTACGATCTTCTGTCGTTCAGCACCACCTGAATTTCATCGGCTTTTTCTATAACATGGTTGTTGGTGATGATATAACCATCCGCCGAGATGATGACCCCGGAGCCGGAGCCCATCACTGGGCCTCTATCGGGTGTCATACCGCCGCGTGGACCATAAAAAAATTCGTAAAACGGGTTTCCTTGCGAATAATTGTTGCCCGAAACCGTAGCTTTGGTCATGACGTGAACCACCGCCTCTACCGACTTTTCGGCAGCTACTGTAAAATCAGGTATGCCAACTGGAACCGACGTTGCAATGGATGCATACCGGGCAACAGGAGTCATCTGGTTTTCAACAGTCACTATTTGTTGGTCCGGCTTTACTATCAAAACAAAAGCATATACGCCCACAATTGCACCAAGCACAGCGGTAAGAAATACAAAAAATAATTTTTTAACATTCATAGCTAATAATTTTTAGTTTAATGGTACCATATCGGTACTACACATTTTAGTTAAAATCATACGGTTGAAAAAAGCTTCAACCGTTTTTGATATCTCGCCTCCTTTATCCAGCAAAATATCATGATCCCTAAATGTCAAATTATATGCCTTTATAGTATCGAATCATAGAGATTAACCTAACTTTAACTGATTTTTACTTAGCTTTGTTCATTGCTATATCTATAAATTTCGTGTAAAAAAAATTATAAATCAACTACTTTAAGACATAAATGATGCTAATTGACTTTTTTAAATACCAGGGTACAGGTAACGACTTTGTTATTGTTGATAACAGGGATGGAAATTTTGACAGCAATAATGTGGAGCTTGTCAGGTTTTTATGCGACCGGAGGATGGGGATTGGTGCCGACGGACTGATGCTGCTGGAAAATCATAATAGTGCAGAGGTTGAGTTTACAATGCGTTATTATAACAGCGATGGCAAACTAGCCTCTATGTGTGGTAATGGCGGCAGATGCATAGCTGCTTTTGCAGTGCGTATTGGCGCGGTAAAGAATGCTGCGGAATTTAATTTTGAAGCAGCGGACGGTTTGCATATTGCCAAATACGAAAACGGAATGGTAAGCCTTAAAATGACAGATGTAGCTCATGTAGATGCGAGTGAGGAACATTACTTTTTAAATACAGGGGTGCCGCATTACGTAGCGCATCAAACTAATATTGATGATATTGATATTGTAAAGAATGGAAGTGAAATAAGGTATTCTGAAGATTTTAAACCCAATGGAACTAATGTAAATTATGTGGAAGAGTTGGGTGATAATCGAATTAAAGTGAGAACCTACGAACGAGGCGTTGAAGGGGAAACATACTCCTGTGGAACGGGTGTTGTGGCTTCGTCCATCGCTACTTTTATTAAAAATAAGAGGGCAAAATTATTTGAGGTGGATGTGAAAGGTGGTAAACTGCAAGTGCATTTTGATGGAGACGATAAAATAGGTTTCAGTAATATTTGGCTCATAGGGCCTGCCACCATGGTTTTTAAAGGAAGGATTGAGATTGGCTGATAGCATTGATCAGTAAACAGTAAACAGTAAACAGTCGATAAACGTAATCGGTAAATAGTCATCAGTAATTGGAATGTCAGTAAAAAGCATGCATATGAATTACCGAACACTTAACCTCTAAACTCTGAAACTGTCCGAACACTGCTAACTGAATACTGTTGACTGATAACTGTAAATTACCTTCTTATCCCCCTTTTATTCAGCTCAATGCGGTAACGGGCAGCGTTTAAGTTGTGTTGCGCCAGTGTTTTGGAAAAGTTATGGTAACCCGAAAAATCTTCTTTGGCACACATGTAAAGATAATTGTGGGGCTCGGCATTTAATACAGCGTTTAATCCGGTAATGGAAGGTATTCGGATGGGTCCGGGGGGCAATCCGGCATATTTATAGGTGTTGTAGGGTGATTCTATGTTTTTATCTTCGTTTAGCAAACGTTTAATGGTAAAATCCCCCAAAGCATATTTTAGTGTAGGATCCGCTTGCAGGCGCATCCCTATGTTTAATCGGTTTAAATATAAGCCTGCCACCGTGGGTTTTTCATCTGCCTTTTGTGTTTCTTCGTCTACAATAGAAGCTAGTACAGATACCTGCGTAGGCGATAATCCTTTGGCTTCAGCTTTTTTAATTTTCTCATCGGTCCAAAAACTATCGTATTCCCGTTTCATTCTTTCAATAAAGCTTTTTGCATCTGTGTTCCAATAAATTTGGTAGGTATTCGGAATAAACAGGGAAGGCAAGGTGTTTGGCCTAAATCCGAGTTCCGAAATATAATCCTTATCATTTAGCAAATCCATCAATGCGGCGGAGTCGAGCATCAGCTTTAAGCTTACTACCGAAGCCAACTGCTCTAGTTTTCGGATGTTGTTAAAGGTTAGATTTAGTGGCTCCTGACGACCGCTACGCAATAAATTTACCAGTCTATTGTTCGACATTCTATCCACCAATTTGTACCTGCCACCAATTATCTTTTCGGGATAGTCCTTTTTTTGTGCTACCCACTCAAAGCTAACCATGTCCTTTATAACTCCCGATTGTTGCAAGATGGCTTTCAATTGGTTGAAGTTGGTTCCATTAGGGATATGGATATAGGGAGATTCAATCTGTGACAAATCTACATTGGGCGCGTTAATATAACGATAGAATCTTCCGCCTACTAATACGGCCAATAGCAATATAATAACTGTAAACAATCCCATCCGCTTAAAACGGCGGGTCATTTTCCTTTTGGTGTTTCTAACTTTGTTGTTCATCTACAATATCCTCGTGTAATAGCTCAAATATAGCGGATTATTTTATTTTTTGATGGTTATAGTATATTTTCAGTTAGTTCCGTTGAAATTAATTCATTTCTTTATAAAGAATGTTATATTTTTGAGGAATTTAAAATAAGAAAACCTAAAATTGTTTGTGATGAATAAATTATTTCTATTTGCCATCTTAACCCTATCGGTAATTGGGTGTAGAGGATTGAAGGATTCAGGAAGTTCGAGCTTTAGCGATAGCGACTCGCCATACGTTAAGGAGGAGCTTAAAGTTAAGTCAAAACCTATTGTAGTTAAGGAAGAGAAAGTAAGGGTGATTGAATCGTCGGACGATGTAAGTTACAAGTATTATGTAATTATTGGTTCGTTTAAAGTACTCGACAATGCCCGCACCTACAATAACACCCTCATCAGCGAAGGTTTTACACCGGTTATTCTGGAAAATGAGAATGGTCTTTATCGTGTTTCTGTTTCGGCTTATAATGTCGAAATGGCCGCTCGCAACAGAGTGAATGGTATCCGGACAGACTATCCAAAGTACGACGATACTTGGTTGCTGATACGTATGCGATAAGCCGTATTTATCGAGCTGGAAGAGTATTGGGAATTAAGTTCAAAGTATCAAGTCAAGTATTAAGATAGAAGTTACAACGTCAGCCTGACGGCTTGTTTGAAATTAGTCTGCAAAGCCTCTCAAATTTATTTTGAGAGGCTTTGATATTTCTATGTAGCAACGCACTCTTGATACTCACATCTTGATACTTACATCTTGATACTTACATCTTGATACTTACATCTAGAACCATATCTTGCTACTTCAGTAGAGTTTACCATTTAAATTTTACGAATCGATTGTTTTATTTACTTTTGTAAAACCGGATATCGAAATAACAAATTAAATATATATATGTACAAGCCAGTAAAATTGACCGACAATGTTTATTATGTTGGTGTGAACGATCGAAGAACGCATCTTTTTGAAAACATGTGGCCTATTGATCGTGGCGTGGCCTATAATTCCTACCTTATCGACGACGAAAAAGTGGCCTTAATCGACTCGGTGGAGATAGGGCAGGTAGAGAAATATCTAAAAAAAATAAAAGCGATTATTGGCGATCGTCCCATCGATTATCTTGTGGTAAACCACATGGAACCCGATCATGGCGGTTCTATCGACATCATAAAAAAAATGTATCCCGACATTCAAATTGTTGGCAATAAAAAAACATTGCCCATGTTGGAGGGATACTTTGGTATTTCGGATAATACAGTGGAGGTGAATGAAGGTGATACCCTAAGTCTGGGTAAGCATACCTTGCAATTTTATATGGTGCCGATGGTGCATTGGCCCGAAACCATGGTGACTTACGAAACTAGCGAGCAAATCGTATTTTCGGCGGATGCCTTTGGTACTTTTGGAACTTTAGATGGTGGAATTTTCGACGACGAATTTGATTTTGAAAATTACCGCGATGAGATGCGTAGGTATTACTCGAATATTGTGGGCAAATATGGTTCACCGGTTCAAAAGGCACTTTCTAAGTTAGAGGGCTTGGATATTAAAATGATTGCATCTACTCATGGCCCAATTTGGAGAAATAATATCAAGGAGGTGATAGGCTTGTACGACCGCTGGAGTAAGTTTGAAACAGAGGAAGGAGTTGTGGTAGCCTATGCTTCGATGTACGGAAATACCGAAGATATGGCCGAAGCTGTTGCCCGCGAAATGGCCGAAAACGGCATTAAGCATATCCGCTTGTACGATGTGTCAAAAACCCATGCTTCGTATATTCTTTCAGATATATTTAAATACAAGGGAGTTGTTTTAGCAAGCCCCACGTATTGTAATGAGCTTCACCCCAATATGGAATCCCTCACCACCAAATTACGACATATGGGAGTCAAAGATCATTACCTTGGCATATTGGGCTCCTTTTCGTGGGCCGGAGCCTCCGTGAAAAAACTAACCGCCATTGGCGAAGAACTTAATTGGGAAATAGTAGGCGAAAGCGTGGAAGAAAAACATGCCCTCAAAGCGGACAAATACGAGGCTTGTCTTCGCTTGGGAAAGGCCATGGCCGATAGACTTAAAGCGGATAGGTAGGTTTTTAAGTTTAAGTTTAGAGCTTTTGAGCGAGGGGGCATGGGGAAGATTGCCGACCGACGAATTTTATATTTTATCCCTATTTTTGTTTTGCGCCATCGCAATATCGTAACTTACAACATTACAATAATCGTTTAGAAATGGAGAGATGGAAACGAAGGCAGCAATTAAAAGGATAGCTTATGCTATGGAGATATTTCTAAATAAGTTAGGTGATTTAATCAGTTATATTTTTGAAGTTTCGGGATGTGCACTCTTCGATATGTTCAAATGGTTGGGCGATAGGGTAGGTGTACTTTTTCCGTTTTTATGGTTGGGCAGCGTTGTAAAAGGCTTGCTATGTTTGATTGCTGTAGTGGTTAAAATTCCGTTTGGTATCGCGGGAGGTATCGTATCTGGAACAATAAAAATAGTAGGTGGCCTGTTTTCGTTTACTTGGTTGGTGGTGTTAGAAGCCATTCAGGATGTTTTATCCCCGGTTTTTGGTTCCTTCATAATGCTGCTGGGTAAATTGATTGCCTTGGTGCAGACTATCTTTTGCGTGCAAGGGTTTGAACGTCGGCTCACCGATATCGAGTCAAAGCAGCTCAAAAAAGTGTTTGCACGTTCCATTCACCTATTTGCCATTAGGGTAATTGATGGTCCTGCAGGTTTGTTTGGCATAAGCGCCAGAGCCTTTACCTTGGGCAACACCATCTATTTAAAAGCAAAATCTTTTCCGATTGATTTACTGATACATGAAACTACACACGTATGGCAATATCAAAAAATGGCTTGCAGATATGCCAGCGACGCTATTATTGCACAATGGTTTGTAGATGATGCTTACAATTGGGAAATGGAAATAAACACAAGAGGTAAAAAAGCATGGCCGCACATGAACGAAGAGGCACAGGCCAAGTTTATGCAAGACCTTTGGAAAAGTGGTACACTTTGCGATAATGAAAACAGGATACGAAAGGTAGGCGATGGTGCTTATTTTGACGCTGATGATAAAAAAACGTTCGGCAAATTTAATCTTAGGTTTAACGATTATAGCCACTTTGCTACCGATGCCGTTAGCCAACTTAAAAAAAGATGGTTCTGAAAGAGAACCTCATGTACTCAAAATTACCTGATCTTTATATCCTCCCTTTCCGGACAGGCTGTTCAATACTTTTTATTCTCACGTACAAATTCTCAATTCTTTATTTTCTATTCTCGATATTCACATCTTGCTATTTACGACTATTAACCCTGATACAGGTGCGTATATCAAAAACATTGGTTGTAACCATAAAACTTGTGAGTAGGTTAGATTTACTTTGTGAAAAATTGTTAATTTTACTGCCTAACTACTTTAATTGTACATTCTAGCTTTGTTCTTGTGAAATATTTTTTAATTGTACTCTTGTATTGTTCCGGTTTTAGCCTTCAAGGTCAAATCGTAGGAAATGAAATAAAGTTAATGGTGGATTCTATCAGCTCCAAAGTAGCCAGCATTGGTGCATTGGCCTCGATCTATAATCATAAGTTAGTCAGCGATTCTGATAGAATTGGGGCAGCTTATTATTGGATAGCTAAAAATATCGTTTACGATACGAAGAGTCACTTTTCTAAGAAAAAAAAGCCCATTTATAATTTCAGGTATAAAACGCAG
>JAGXIO010000132.1 GCA_024635555.1 Saccharicrinis sp. | reverse complement strand
CAGATGGCTAAACACCGATGGTACAGATATGACCGAGGACGAGTGGGATACCCATTTTTTACGTTGTATGGGCATGTTACTCAATGGTGAGATGATGACTGAAATGGATGAATTTGGGATGCCCATAAAATCCGATATTCTATTGCTTATGGTAAATAGTTTTTGGGAAAAAATACCCTTTACCCTGCCCCACGAGGATGTTAACTGGGAATGGGAAGTTATGATTGACACTTCGAAGCCCCACAACAAAAAAGACAATAATGTTAATAGCGTATATGTGTTAGAAGGCCGATCGCTGGTATTGCTTAAGAATGTGAAGTAGAACACAATCTTAATGAAGTACAAAGCAGGTAGCTGGTGCTTTTTGAAAAAATTAATGAAATGAAAATTAACAGCTCACCTGATAATGCCGGAAGGAAATGAGGATAGTTTTATTTCAAGATTGCAGCATGACCTTGAACAAGAATTTAAGATAAATCATACCACATTTCAAATAGAGAAGGAAAAAATAGAAGAAAATTGTAATACAGATTGTTAAACACAGCATAAAGAGATATTTAAAACCACTATTGTCCGGTAAAATAATATGATCTAGATTTTGTGCTCAAGCCGCACGGCTCTTACTTTTTGGCTACAGCCCCAAAAAGTAAGCAAAAAAGGCCGCCGCTGCAGATAATTCCCTAAAAATAAGACTACTTGGCTAAAATTCAGGAACTCGCTACGCTCAAACAGCCCGAATTTTTTAACGCCAATCCGTCTGATTTTTTTAACGGAAATTTTCTGAGGCGGAATTGAGCCCTTTTTTAATGATATATCTATTATTCCTTGCAATTGCAGGGTTTTAAGGATAAATAAAAAAGTCTACCAGACACCAATGATTTAAAACCAAATAAAACAAGTTGAACAACTATGGAAATAAATATGCTTGAACACCAAAAGAAGATAATAGAAAACGTTTCGCATATTAATGAAATCCACAACAAGGAGATTGCAAAATCACGTAAATGGCTTACTGAAAATGATTTTAAGAAATTGCAGAATTGGTTAGAATCAAATTCTCAGGAAGCGAAAACAAAGTATCTAACCCGTTAAAAATGCAAAATCCGCAGATAACTAATATTGTTACTGCGGATTTTAATTTTGAATAAATAGTTGTGTCAATCGTCACAAAATATGTATTGATTAGAGCTATAGAGCTAAGCGAATAACCATTTTTCTTGTGTCGGGAAAATGGCAATTCTTACCAGTCTGTATTTTACCTCGAGACCTCACCTGTAATAGAAATGCTACTGGCATTATTTATCATATCATACAAAATATGGTCGGTAGCCATTGCAGGAATATTTCCGGTTAAGGGTTTAATATTGAAAGGTTTATTGCTATTATCCGGATCGGGTTCAACCGAAATTACAGCAGTTTTACCCGATAAATCGGTTGGGAACGTTATGCCTGCTGGTGCGTTGGTTAGAAAATCCTCACCTGGAAACGATGGTGCGTCAAGCGTTGCGCTGTAATCATCGAACTGGTCAGCCATATCTACGTTATTAAATTTACCCGTACTCACTGGCGTACCATCAAAAACTACCCATCCTTCGTAAAGCCACCCCTCGTTTAACACAGGTAAAACAAGACTTTTACTCGGCCCATTGGGGGCTAACCACCAAATACCGCTCAATTCATTGCTATTATCTCCATTGGTTGGTGTTGCCAAAATATATTTGCCGACTGCCGTAGAGAAACCCGTGCCAATTGCCAAACTGTTTTCAGAACTTAAATCCGCCGTTTGGCCTATAAAAGAACCTCCCATAATTTTGGTATTTGAAGGCGCTACGTCTGGATCTGGACTTGGTTCAATTGATATTACAAATTCCGATGCACTTTCTAACTTTCCGGCATCTGCCGTGAATGATGACACAGACAGTTCACCAATGTTATTTACCGAGAATATTCCAGTTGAAACCGGCGTACCACCCACAATGAGCCATCCTTCATATACATGAAAATCATCTAACTGAGGCAGCCCAGACACAGTAAGATTAAATGTACTCGTTTTAGGATCCTCGTTATTATCTTTTGAACATGACGCTGCAAATACTGTCACTAAGAAAATAAGTGCATATAAAATATTTCTTTTTCTCGAAAAAAAACCAATTTTTCCAGAATTGCCAAGTTGCATACGTTTTTCTTTTAAATGTTTCATAATTAAATTTTTTAATGATTAAAATTTACTGTGTTCTTTATTCCTTCACCCACTTGTTTCTGATAAACTTGTACAGTTCGCCAAAAATAAACACCAATGAAAATAAAGCCATAAAAATCAGCATGTCTGCCCATGCGATGTTTTTAAAGTGAAATAGTGTTTGTAAAAAAGGCAGTTCTAAGGCAGTAATCTGCAGGAGTATCGAAGCTATAAACACCAATATAAGCCATTTATTTTAAAAAACCGATAGCAAATGCCGATTTTTGTAGTGAACGCATATTAAACCCCAATAATCACATAAACATCTACCATGCTCCCTGTGAGGTACGAAATAACGGCGGCAATGGCCAGTATGAGTACCAGAAAGTCTTTAAACTGCTTAAATATCAGCTTAAATAAACTTTTTTTTCCTTTTTCAGGGAGTTTGTTTTCGCCAAGCTTTTGTAATCGCTTTCGGGCTTCTTCTTCACTTAACCCATTTTGGTTGCTGCTAAGCTGCTCAATAAGTCTTTTCAATATTTACGCTGAAATAGGGATATTGTTGGCTAATCGTTTTTTCATTACTCATAAAGATTTCTGTTTATTTCTTAGAAAAAGAAAGCTAATACGTTTATTATTGCCAAAATTCTACTATCAGGTTGTTTTCAACCGTGAAAGCACCACCTTCCAGCGCCTTTTTTTCGGCTTGTTGTTTCTGAAAACGGGTATTTACTGTTCCATTAAGAATTACACTCCCGTTTTCAACGATAACTTTTATCTGGTTTTCATTCACAAAAGGCGACCACCAAAGCTCGTTTTCAACTTTCTTTCTAATTTCACTATCCGGCGGCAAATCAGGTTCGGTAATGTAGGTGCCTGATTGCGCATTTTCGGCAGGAATAATTTCAAGGTTATTTTCTATTTCAATTACCCCGGGCACTCCTGTCACAGCATCTTCGGCCGATTGCTTCTCGAATTCATTTTGTACTACTCCAGTAAGGGTTATTTTTCCGTTATCATCAAATACCTGAATGGCATATGGCTGAAGATAAGTATGCATACGTAACGCAACCTCGGTATTATCTTGCACTGTTTTTTTAGGCATTAGCAGCTTTGGCTCTATCTTTAATTGATTATTAACCCCCCAAACTCCTATAATATTATCCGCATCTGTTCCGGCTGCTTTTTTAGCCCGCAAATTACTTACTGAACCTTCCAGGGTAACATGTCCTTCATCGACCTTAACTATTATGTCAAAGGCATTTACCCTTACATCGTAAATCAATGCTTTTTGAACCGCCCTTTGTATTTCTTCATCGGTTTTACCAACATTAAGGGTGTTCTTTTGCATAACATCTCTTTTTTGTGTTTCAACCTCCAGATTGTCTGCATAAACACTATTTACTCCCATCACCCAAGCAAGGCTTTCTGCTTTCGATTTTTCAAAAAGGCTTCCCACGGTTCCACTAAGTGTTACTATTCCATTTTCAACTTTTACATCGATGAACTTATAATCTACATAGGCATCATATTGCATAAGCCCGGCTATATCAGCCTCTATTTCACTGTCGCTGCGATTAGCTTTGTATTGGATTTGAATTTGATTATTGACGGATTTCACCCCATTAACGAACTTGGTGATAGTTTCGGCCAGTTTTTTTTCTCCCCAGGAATCTACCTCACCGGTTAGCGAAACTTGTCCATTATCTGTAATCACACCAATTTCATATTGTTCAATTATTGGGTCGTGATAAAACAGGGCTTCGATATTCTGTTTCAGTGTTTCGTTCGAAACCTCTTCAGATTCAATACTTAACTGGTTTATTACACCTTCAACACCTCTTATTGTGGATGATATTTCTTCGGCCTTTTCGCTGGCTAAAAGGTTTTTCGCAGAACCGGTTAACTTAACAATGTAGTTATTGGTTGACACTTTTATACCGTCAGCAGAAACTTCCGGAAAATGTTCCAATTCCCGCATAATAGCTTGTGTTACCATCTCGTCAGTGATAATATCCGAGGCCTCGCCGGAGTCTTTTTTGAAATTTTTACATGACACACACATAAGTATCATCAATGATGACCAACAAATAGTAGCTAATATCTTCATAATTTGATTTTTTTAGTTCAGTTTAGAACAGATACAATTCTGTGCCACTTACATCCGAGATTACATAAAAAGGAACACAAACCTTACCCCCGCCTTGAAAACGCAGTGTTTGTTGAAATTCATCAAGCTAAATTATGCGTATTCATTTCCCATAGTAGTGTGGAGTTTTTCTACAGAATTTGTAAAAGTTATTTCCAGTTACCGAAGGATTGATTCAGTAATCACACTTAATAACAACGGTTTGCTTCATTATTTTATATTTCTATGGAAGGTGGTGGTATTTAATTTGGGCTATGTTTTATTAACTGGCACATCATGCCCCAACAAATCTTATATACTTTATTCCGGGAGCCATCGCATTTGTGCTTGTGCCCATTGTAAACAAGAGTAAATAGTGAAACCGATTATGAAAGATATTAATGAATATATTGGCATTGTTTTAAATAAAGTTACCAATTGGTTAGAAAGCCTCATTGTAATGCTACCCAATTTTTTAGCAGCACTGCTGGTGTTAATTGCCTTTTACCTAGCCAGTAGATATTTGCGAAAACTGGTATATGGTATTATGAACCGGATAACGCGTAATGAGGCTATTAACAAGCTTACCGCTTCTATTTTATTTTTCACCTTGCTAATATTTGGGGTGTTTATTTCTCTTCGTATATTAAAGCTCGATGAAACAGTAACATCGCTTTTAGCCGGATTAGGAATTGTTGGATTGGCTTTGGGCTTTGCTTTCAAAGATATTGCATCTAACTTTATTGCCGGTATATACATGGCCATTAAAAGCCCGGTAAATGTTGGTGACATTATCGAGTTCAGGATGTGTTTGGAATGGTTAAAGACATAGGTTTGCGTTCCAGTTCCATACGTACCTGGCAGGGGCAGGATGTAGTAATTCCTAATCGCCTTTTAATGGAGCAAAAATACACACATTTTACTATAAATAAAGAACGTAGAATTGACCTCGATGTTGGAATTTCTTACGGTGATGACCTGGAAAAGGTAGAGAAGGTAACGCTTGATGCAATTAATAAAATCACGTTTATTAATAAGCAAAAACCTGTTGACCTGTATTTTAAAGAGTTTGGCGATAGTGCCATTATTTTCTCGGTGCGGTATTGGGTTAACTACGTTTCGGATGACTTTTTGGTTTACCTGAGAGCATTGAGCCAGGGCATAAAAAACATTAAGAAAGCTTATGATGAAAATAATATTACCATCACCTTCCCAATTCGCACAATCGATTTTGGCATTAAAGGAGGTAAATCACTAGCTGAAATGCTAAATGAGCGTAAAAAATAATTTATTTTGAGGTAGTATATTATCGTATATTACGAATAGCTAATGGTAAAAAATTAAAAACGGAGATGATGGTACAGAAAGAATTTAGGGCATTTGTAGTTGAAGAACAAGAAGGAATTTTTACCAGAAAATTAAAATATTATTAGGCAATGTAATTTTCTTTTTGAGCATGTTTTATAGCATCGTAAGAATCTTTTATTTCTGTGAAGGATGTGTTTACACCCACAAGTCCGCTATGATAATCGGAAAGGTTGACCTTTTTTTTTGATTTTACTTTTCGGATGTAGATGGCTTCAACCCTGCCCGGAAATTCCAATGCCAAGCGTTTATATATTTCCGGGTCTCGCTGTCCGCTGTCGCCGATCAATATAAATTTTTGATTTTTATAAAAATGCAGAAGTAACTTTATCTTTTCATATTTATGCTCATGGTTTCCCCCTCCCGATTTCCAGAATTTATAGATGCTGTAGTTCAGTGTTCTTAGCATCAAAACACCACTTGGAATGTTATTGTACCTAAAAAAATCATCCAATAAGTCATATAAATTCCACTCGCTGCTCGAAACAAAAAAGAAGGGGTAATTTTCGTCTCCGTTTTTTCCCTTTTTAAGTGCAGAATAAAAATCAGCAACACCCTCAAAGGGCATTCGGCCAAACGCGTTTTTAAAAAGCATTAAACGGAGTTTTCTCAGCGTTTGTGTAGAATGGGAAACCAAAACTGTATCATCAATATCTGATACAATAATTCTCTTTTGAGTAGAACAGGAGATAAGAACCTCACCGTTGGCTTTGGTTTGTGGCTGTTCTTCTACTATCTTGTCCAATAATTCAACACGTAAAAGAATCCTGTCTTTATTGAGAACACCTTTTTTACTATCTATTTTAAAATTAAATGTAAAAAACCCATATTCGTCCGTCTGTTCAATTTTTGTTACATCTTCCCAAAATGCCTTTACGTTTACCCCGGCAATTTCATCACTGGAAAAGCGTTTAATGGTAGCCAATATATTGTGCCATACCCTTTGTCTGTCGGCAGGCTTGGCCAGACCAGAATCTTCAACTACCCGCCCCGTAATAAAAAACTCGTTTTCGTTTCCGAAACCGCGGTAACAGATTATTTGGGGTATACCCAGCCACCCGGCTTTTTGCTTTAAAAAAAGCTTGATTCGTTTAAATGGCCTTCGGAAAAATCGGAATACGGGTTTATAATAACTCATGGTTGTTTCTTTTTAGTATCAATTTTGTTTTATATAAAACAAGGATCAGGCTGAAACGCTTCAGCCTAATCTAAATAATAATGCTTTAGTGATTTCAGGTTATCATTTAGCTCATAAACCAATGGTTTGCCGGTTGGTATTTCCAAATCGGAAATTTCATCATCCGAAATAGAATCGAGGTGCTTAACCAGCGCCCTGAGGCTGTTTCCATGTGCAGCAATAATTACGTTTTTTCCATTTTTTATCTCAGGAACTATGTTTTGTTCCCAATAGGGCAAAAATCGTTTTACGGTATCTTCCAGACTTTCACCTACCGGTAATTCATTTTTCGGAATTGCGTTATACATCCTTTGATTTCCAGGAAATCGATCATCATTTTTTTGTAAAACTGGGGGTTTAATACCATAACTTCTTCTCCAGGTATGTACCTGTTCCTGGCCATACTTCTCTGCAGTTTCTTTTTTATTAAGTCCTTGCAAGGCGCCATAATGCCGCTCGTTAAGCCTCCACGATTTCTCCCAGGGAATCCATAATTGGTCGAGTTCCTCTAATGCGATCCAAAGCGTTTTTAGCGACCTTTTAAGCAAGGATACAAAGGCCAAATCAAATTCAAAATCGTGGTGTTTTAAAATACTACCCGCCTCTTTCGCTTCAATTATTCCTTTTTCAGAAAGGGGAACATCTGTCCATCCGGTAAAGAGATTCTTTTTGTTCCATTCACTTTCGCCGTGTCTTAATAATACTATTTTTTTATTCATCTTGATATTTTTTAATGTGTATAGGATATTTTTTGATTTTATAGTACCTGTTTTCCTGTGAATAATTAAATTGTTTTTCTTCGCTCTATTTCTTACCCGAGAAACGGATTCATTTTATCACTGAAAACAGATTGGTCTACTCTGCTTTTTCTTTTTTTTATTGCCCATCGATTTTTACGGGGGATTACGTGCACATCTTCTCCATGATTTCTATATTTTAGGTTTCAAATGATTTGCTTCATTCATTTCATTTTTCATATTCCGGGTCATTTGGTCATTCTTTTTTGATGAAGGCCTTAAAATGAGCCGAATACCTTTGTCGTAGGTTAAGTAATTCCAAATCCAGTTGGTTACGGCTATTGCCTTGCTCCTGAAGCCTACTAAAAATAGCAGATGAACAACCATCCAGGTGAACCAGCCAATGAAGCCGCTCAGCCTGATGTTATGCGGCAAATCTGCTACGGCTTTGTTCCTGCCAATTGTGGCTAAAACACCTTTATTTTTATATTTGAATAATTTGGTGGACTGATTAAGCTGCAATCTTTGGATGTTTTTTGCCAATTGCTTACCTTGTTGTATCGCCACCTGTGCCAACCCCGGTAATCCTTTAGGATAGTCTTTGCTCTTCATAAATGCCACATCACCAATAGCAAAAATATTGTTATATGCTTCTTTGCTTTCCGGGTTTCGGAATACCTGGTTAATTTCATTTACCAGTATTTTCCCTTTTTGGATGCTTTGATTCTCAAGACCCCCGATGACATTTCCTTTTACACCCGCAGCCCAAATTAGCGTGTTGGTTTCAATTTTATCGCCGTTGCTTATTTTCACCATCTTACCGTCATATTCTTCGGTTAAACAGTTCAACAATAGTTTTACTCCCATTTTTTCAAGATATTTATGCGCTGTTTTACCTGATTGTTCCGACATGCCCGGCAACACCCTGTCTACCCCTTCTATGAGATAAATTTTTACCTTATTGATATCCAGATCTGGAAAATCTTTTGGCAGCACATGTGCCTTTAGTTCAGCCAAAGCGCCACAAACTTCCACGCCGGTAGGACCTGCACCAACTATGACAAAAGTTAACAGTGCTTCTTTCTGTTTTTCGTCCCGTAATAATTCCAGTTTTTCGAATTGTTGAAATATATGGCTCCTCAGATCAAGGGCATGGGTTACTTGTTTTAAGGGGAATGCATGTTTTGAAATACTCTCGTTATTAAAAAAATTAACTTTTGCCCCTGTGGCAATCACCAGGTAATCATATTTCAAATTTCCTACCTGTGTTTGAACCATATTGTTTTCAGGTGAAACAAAATCAACGCTCAGCATCCTGAAATAAATATCTTTTCTCCTGCCAATAATCTTCCGAAGTGGCCCCGCAATGGAATCTGGTTCTAGTCCTGCTGTTGCAACCTGGTACAACAAAGGTTGAAATGTATGATAATTGTACCTGTCCAACAGCACAATCTGAAAATCGTCCGGTAATTTTTTAATCAGGTTAATACCGCCAAAACCGCCACCCAAAATTACAACCCTGGGCTTCTTGCTATCAGGGATATTTAAGGAAAGTAATTGTTTTGTATTATCTGCCATAGAAATGTTTTACCCTTACATGTAATAAAACTGTTCCATTATGGTAAGTCTTTTATAAAAATTAGTATTCGGCACTCATTGCTCGGTAAAATACGTAATACTGCACACTGTGTGCTGAATCGTGAACAGTTTAATATTGAGGATTAAATACACAGTTTTTAGGAAACATTCTACACTTATTTTTTCTGCTTGTTTTTGCCAGTTTCCCCAATCTCAACCCCGACAAAGGATTTGCAAAGTAACGATCAATAACCCCGGCTGTCTGGTATACCTCTTGCTTTTATTCCATCATACTTAAAGAGGTAGTGCAATGAAGACAATAACAAAAGATGAACTGAAAAAGAAACTTGAAAATGGAAATATTCATTTGATAGAAGTACTCGGAGAAAATGAATATAACAAAGCACATATCAAGGGTGCCATAAACATTCCTTTAAAAAAAGTTGGGACCGAAGCAAAGCAAAAGTTCAACGAAGAAGATGAAATTGTGGTTTACTGTTCCGACTACGACTGTTCTGCCAGTCCTACTGCAGCTAAAAAACTTGACAGTCTTGGTTTTAAAAATGTGTACGATTATGAAGGTGGTAAAAAGGAATGGAAAGAGGCTGGTTTACCCATGGAATAGTCATATAGAAGAATGGAATTCAAATAAATATCACATACAATGTCAGAAAAAACTACAAAAAACGAAATCTACGAATTCGAAAACCGGGAATGGCTCGAATCGCTGGAATATATCATACAAAACGAACCTCCTGAACGAGTAAACGAATTATTAAAAATACTCAGGGAACGGGCTATAGAGAAAGGTATTGTAATCAAACCGGAATTAAACACCTCTTATATCAATACAATATCTTCAGCGCGAGAGGTTTCATATCCGGGAAATCGTGAACTGGAGCGAAAAATAAAAAGTATTGTTCGTTGGAATGCCATGGCTATGGTGGTACAGGCAAATAAGAAAAAAGAAGGAATAGGCGGGCATATTTCTACTTATGCTTCGGCTGCCACCTTATACGAGGTAGGTTTT
>JAGXIO010000131.1 GCA_024635555.1 Saccharicrinis sp. | reverse complement strand
TTTATGAATAAGGCACCAAAGGCCGATTCTGCCTAAGCAGAATCGAGGGTTAACCCTCGAAAAAGTTTACTTAAACTTTTTCGGCTTTCCGCCTATGATAGCGGAAAGTGAAAAGTGCATGCATTTTTCAGGTTAAAAGCTTTTTGATAAAACATCACTATCTGTTTTCATCCATTAAATAACTACTCACATGAAAAAAAACATTGTATTAATGATGATTTTAGGATTCGCGATACTATCCGTATCATTTGCCAAAGGGCCAAAATGGAAAATGGCTTGCCAAGCCTATACATTTAACAGATTTGCCTTGAGCGAGGCGCTGGAAAAAATGGACTCGTTAGACATTAGATACGTAGAGCTTTACCCTGGCCAAAAGATGTTACCCGGCGACGATAGAACTACCTATTTTACCATGCCCGAGGGTCAGGTTGAGGAGCTAAAAGCCTTACTTAAAAAGCATAACATCGAAGCGATTAGCTACGGTGTAGTTACCCCAGATAATGAGGCCGATTGGATTAAGGTGTTCGAGTTTGCCCAAAAGATGGGCATCGGAACTATTGTTTCGGAACCCACAGAAAAACATCTGGCCCTTGTGGATGGGCTGTGTCAAAAATACAAAATCAGGCTGGCCATTCACAACCACCCGGATCCAAGCCGCTATTGGGATCCCGAGATAGTAGCAAAAGCTTTGGAAGGCCGCAGCAAATACATGGGTGCATGCACCGATTTAGGACATTGGACTCGATCGGGATTAGACGCTACCGAAAGCCTTAGAAAACTGGAAGGCCGTATTATTGAAATACACATGAAAGATGTAAATAAAACCGATAAAACAGGTCATGCCGTGATTTGGGGCGAGGGAATCATCAACTGGGACAGCGTATTCGCCGAACTGAGACGTCAGAAATTTGACGGCCCGTTTGTAATTGAGCACGAGCATAATTGGGACAACCCCGTGCCCGATGTTAGAAAAAGCCTTACTTTTTTTGATTCAAAAGTGAAAAAATGATGGATTTCATAAGTAGGCCACACAAGCAGTTATGAGCCTTTTTATTTAATGAAGAAAAGCCGGTAAATTACCGGCTTTCTTTGTTCTACTTGTCAATTACAATTGCATTAATAACCTTTTTCATCGGCCATTTTTTGCATCTCCTCGTTAAATATCTCCTCGTATTTTTTCTTATCGTAGTCTACCTGTAGCTTTGCGTTGTTCGAAATACGGTTGTTCATTGCATTAAGCAGGTCTTCCTTTGCTACTTCGATAGCCACAAAAGAGCGGTATTTTTTGTCGGGCAATACGCTCGACTTCTCGCATTTAACCACAATATTACTAATGGTTTCGTCGGCTACCTCGCGGGTTAGGTTCTCAAACTTCTGCTCAAATTCGGAAGCTGAACCTACTTCGCGCTCATTTACGTAACGGTCGGTCACCGATTTGGTGTTGGACTGAATCAGAGTTACCAATCGCTGTTTGGCCAAAAGCAAAGCTTTTTCTTTCGACAGACCCAAATCGCTGCTGGTAGACATAGAAAAAGCTCTGAAGAACTTCTTATCCGATGTACCATCCTTTTCGCAAGGCATATCATCCAAAATTTGACCTACCTCACTGTTCGTGGCCACTTTTTCTTTCGATTTACAGCTATAAGCACCAACGCTTAATAAAACTGCCAATACACCAAATCCAATAGTTTGATTTAATTTCATACTGAACATTTTTTGTGAATACTATTTCATTTTTACGACAAATCAATAATGAGGCCAAAGTTAAAGTTTGTTTTTAGTTTTTCAGACTTTAAAGCCAACCCCTTTGGACTCCTAATTATTACTTTTCAAGCAACACGGCTATAAATTTCTCTACCTGTTCGTCAGTACCTAGCACAAATAATTTATCGTGTGACGATATTTTAATTTGTGGCGAGGGATTATATATATAGGTTCCTTCCGGAGTTTTGAGACCCATTAAGTTAGCGCCACTTCTTTTGCGCAGGTTGAGTTCAAGGATGGTTTTAGAGGCACTCTCGGTACTCATAGAAGTGCACTCCACCTCAATAAGTTTCACTTCCTTACTATGCTGTAGCAGGATAGACTCAACGAACTCTACCACATCAGGTTGGGTTACTAGTTTGGCCATGCGCTGTCCGCCAATCCTGTCGGGCATTATCACATTGGTTGCTCCGGCATGGCGCAGCTTCACATCGGAACGGAATTGGCTGGCGCGGCTTATTATCTTTAACTTTGGGTTCATTTCTCGTGCAGTTAGCACCACAAACATATTATCGGCATCGTTGGGCAGCGCAGTAATCAATGCCTTTGCTTTTCGTATTTGTGCCACTTCCAACACTTCCTCCAAACTGGCATCTCCCTGAACATACAATAAATCTGGGTCTTCCAATATATGGGCTACCACTTTACTGCGTTTTTCGAGAATCACAAACTTTTCGCCATGCTCTTTAAGCTCTATGCAAGCTTGATAGCCGTTTCTACCATATCCGCAAACAATGACATGGCCTTCGAGTTTCACTATTTTCTTTTTCAACTGAAATTGTTTATACGATTGCTGCAAAGCGCCCTCCACAACCAAACGGGTTATCGAGGTAATAACAAAACCAAAACTACCCAAACTAAATATAATAAGTACAACCGTAAAAAGCTTACCTCCATCCGAGAGCGGGAACACTTCGCGAAAGCCAACAGTAGATACAGTGATTACCGTCATGTACAGGGCATCTATCAAAGAGTACTTTTCGATGGCCATGAAGCCAATACTGCCCATCAACACAATAAGAAACAGCGCTAAAACACCATATAGTATTGTTATAAAATGTTCTAAATATAATACACCTTGCTTCACATCGAATTTTTAATGGTCAAAACCTTATGTCCAATGCTGCATCGCAAGCATTTTTTGGGTTTGCAATAATTATTCGACAAATATATTAAAGCCTGTGAATCTGCGGCGTTGTTTACCATTATATTTTCTTCTTTCCACCTATCTAATACTGCATTTTTTTCGGCCTTTAATTCCGTAAGCCAATCCATGCTGCGTTTTATATACGTTTGTTGCCCTGTAAGGTTGCCAAAAGAAAATAAATACGGAATGATGGTATTAATAATAATCAGATTCTTTGAGTTTGCACCCAAGTTCTTATCCTTTTTATCCGACTTTTTTTGCATCACGTAATGCTCTAGCCAATAGGCCGAAACGCCAACATCAAGTATTTGCTCTATTTTTTTTAGGTCGGTAGTATTTGTGATAAGCCCAAAAACACCTTTAAGCTTGGCCAGTAAGGCAGCCAATTGCGCAATTCGGATAGTTGGAAAGTTAGAAGGACGCAAACGCAAGAACTTCCAGAGATGTACCTCGATGGGAACAAGCTCGTGCTTCTGCTGCAAAAAGCGATAATCGCGTGATAAGGAATTTAAATATTCATCGCGGAAATCTCCCATTAAAAAACCCGCCTGTCCATACAGCAAGGCTTCAAGCAGTTGAAGATTATCCGAATACTTCAACAACACCTTTAAAGGTATGGTCTGAGCCAACAATTCAAAGGGATCGCCGTTTACTCCAAAGCCAAAACTTCTGAAAAGCAGACGATAAAATGTTTCGTCCCAATTTTGAGTGGTCTGTTGCAAGATGCGCTGAATATCCACCATCTTACGCTCCAAACGCTCCACCAGCATGCGCTGCATCCACAAGGATATTTCAAAAGGGTTTATTTGATTCAGCTTGCCTGCACAGGCCAACCATTGAACACTGTTTTTAAGTCGGACATATTCGTGATACAGACTAAAGGGGCAAGGTATTTTCAAAACAGGGATAAGCTCGCCATTGGTGCGTGTTATTGCCGCATCATTATCTTCTACCACATGTAAAATAACATTATCATAGGCTTTATCTTCCTGGTGTTTATGTTCGTACCAATCCGAAGCGCGAATATGCACCTCTACATTTCCGGCCCACAGGGTATCCCCTATTTTTATTTTAGCATTAAAAAAATCAGGTCCGGCATTGGTGTTGGGCTCTCCTGGATGAATCACCTCCACTGCCTGTCCACATATTGTTTGCAAAGCCATAGGGCTATACATTTTATACTGCCATATATAATGAATAAATTCCTCGGTCATGGTGCAAATGTGTTTGGAAGGGTTATTAGTCTTTAAAATCAAACGCGAAACAGTTCATAGCTTTTTAGCTATTAAATACGAAGGGATAATTTACAAAATACTTTTTAACAATTGTTGATGTGGAGGATGTTTTTTAAAAAGATGTTTATAGTCACCTGATAAGATAATATATAAAAATCATCTTTCAGATACGATAGATATTGAACCTTTTTTTAATCCTTTGCCACTAACTTCGAGTTTTATACTGCCCGGCTTATCGGTAGCTTGTAACAACACCACCAATTTGCCACTAAAAGCTTTCATGGTTGGCATATGGAACATTTGGAGCGAGGTAGCATCGCCGTTGCAAGCCGCTCTGTAGGTGCCAGCTCCCGTTACCTTAAACGAAAGGTCATGCGCAGCAGTTGGGCACAAGTTTCCATCCTTATCCACCACCGAAACAGTAACATAGCTAAGATCATTTCCATCGGCCTTAATAACTTGGCGATCAGCTATTAACTCAAGGTGATGCGGAGCACCTGCCGTTTGCATTTCCTTTTCGGCAACTTTGTTGCCCTGCTCATCCATGGCCACCACTCTAACGGTTCCTGGCTCATATTTTACGTCCATCCACATCAATCGGTAACGGTTTTGCGGACTTGAATTATTCTTTTTTTGCACGCCTTGACTTTTTCCGTTTACGAAAAGCTCGGCGGCGGGGTAGTTGGTATAAACAAAAACTGGTGTTATTTCACCTTCACGTCCTTTCCAGTTCCAGTGTGGAAGGATGTGCAGCGTTTCGTCCTGGGTGTTCCAGCGACTGCGGTACAAATAATAACGGTCTTTGGGTAGTCCGGCTAAATCGCAAATACCAAAGTACGAACTTCGTGATGGCCAATAAGTATCGTAAGGCGTTGGCTCACCCAGATAGTCGAAGCCTGTCCATACGAACTCGCCTATCACCCAGTCATAGTCATCCTGCAAAACAAAATCCTCATCGGGCACATTACTCCAACCACAAGCTTCCAGATCGTAGGACGAGGATTGACCATCTGGGTATTCTACGTTTTTGCCCTGCTCCGCTGGGAACTTATAAACACCCCTTGAGCTAACAGTAGAGGCTGTTTCCGAACCCAAAATAAAACCTTGCGGGAACTTCTCGAAGGCCTCTTCGTAAAGATGTGTGCGATAATTAAGTCCGGGTATGTCGAGAACCGCACCAAACCCGCTTTCCATGACGGCTTTAACCTGATCCATACCAACAGTGACAGGCCGAGTAGGATCTTCACGATGAAAAATATCCTGTAACCATTTGGCTCTTTTAACGCCCTGGCTACCAAATTGATCTGGCACCTCGTTACCGGCGCTCCACATCACGATACTTGGATGATTGCGCGTAGCACGAACTAGGTTTACCACATCTTTTTCGGCCCACTCGTTAAAAAAGCGATGATAGCCGTTTTCCACTTTAGCTTTGGCCCATTCGTCAAAGCTCTCGGCCAGAAACAGAAAGCCCATTTCGTCGCACAATTCCAATTGCTCCAACGAGGGCATATTATGCGAGGAGCGGATAGCATTGCATCCCATATCTTTAAGGATGGCCAACTGACGACGCAACGCGGCGGTATTGATGGCAGCACCGAGAGGCCCTAAATCGTGGTGCAAACAAACCCCTTTAAATTTGGTAACCTCACCGTTTAACACAAAGCCTTTGTTTGGTTCGTAGGCTATCTCGCGAATCCCAAAACGGATTTGCTGCTCATCTTTGATTTGATCCCCTTGGTATAACTTTAAGTTTGCCGTATATAAATAAGGTGTTTCGGGACTCCATATTTTTGGATTGGGTACTTCGATATTTTGCTCCATGGTGTTACCAAACATTTGTTCGGTGCTATTTTGGCTCACCCGGTTTCCTTCTGCATCTATGATTTCGGACACCAACTTCAGGTCGGTTCCGTCAACCTCTGTTTCCAGGTTTACTTTGGCCTGTTCATCTGAAATAAAAGGCGTGGTGACAAAAGTTCCCCAATGTTTAAAACTAACCTCATCTTTTACAATAAGCTGCACCTTACGATACAGTCCGGCACCTGGATACCAGCGCGATGATTTTTC
>JAGXIO010000130.1 GCA_024635555.1 Saccharicrinis sp. | reverse complement strand
CCATTGATTCCGGTTGCCCAAAAACCGCCATCGCCTATCATGGCTACAAATTTTTCCTTATGCCCTTTAGCAATGTTGTAACCATGGGCTAGCGCAATGCTTGACCCCATACATTTTTGCAGAGAATAGGACTCCATATGCGGAAAGCAACCTATTAGACCGCAGGTGACATCGGCAGCAGCCCTGATTTTATGTTTTCTTAATATCTGCGAAATGAAGAGGTGAGAACAGCCGGCACAACTAACCGGAAGTCTGAAGGGAATGCCTTCTTGGGGCGTTCTTTTAACTGCACCAGGAACGAGTTTTTCTTCTATGATATCCGGAGTGAAACGCATCATGTCGGGGAATTTTGGAAATAATTCTTTCCCAATTACCGAAATCCCTAGATCCTTGATATTCTTTTCCATAATATCATGGCCATCTTCAATCACATAGAGTTTCTCCACGTGTTCGGCCAATTCGCGAATCATCTTTTCCGGAAGCGGCATAACAAGTCCCAGTTTTAAAACCGATGCTTCGGGTAAGACTTCTTTTACGTAATAGTAAGGAGTTCCTGCCGTAATTATCCCAATCTTTTTATCGTTCAACTCCAGTCTGTTAATGTCGAAGTTATTACTGTCCCCTGCCAAGCGCTTCATATGCGCCGGAAAATCATTAAAGCATTTGGTCAACTTTGGATGCTCAGAGCCTTTTGCCTTCATCATAATGGTTGTCATTATGACCTTACTGAAACTTACTTGGTATTTTTCTCTGCATTTAGCTTCGTAAGTATAGTCTTCATCAATGACAACCCGACTGGTTGTCTTGCATATCACCGATGTAATTTTAAGTATAACCGGAGTACTATATTCTTCGCTAATCTCGAAGGCTTTCACCATAAGATCTTTGGCCTCCTGGCTGTCACTTGGCTCCAACACCGGAATATTGAACATGTTCCCATAATGACGGACATCATTATAATCATCACCCGCAATACGACCGACATCATCGCCAACCACCAATACCAGGCCGCCGTTGATCTGACTGCCGGCAGCTCCCCCCAATGCATCAGCTGCCACATGTAAACCCACTGTTTTCATTATGGCCAGGCTACGATAACCTGCAAATGAAGCTCCGATGGCTACTTCTAAACCCACTTTCTCATTCGTCGACCACTCGCAATAGATCTCTGGATATCTATGTTGGGTATAATCCATTACTTCGGTGGATGGTGTACCTGGGAATCCAGCAGCAACTTTCACTCCTGCTTCAAAGGCACCTCTGGCAACTGCTTCGTTACCATTCATCATTTTCATTGTGGCAATCTTATTTTCTGTCTTCATACTGAAAAGTGACTCCTCTCACTGTTACATGATTTTTATCATTATTTAATAAACCTTGCCAAAATTAGATAAATTATAATACCCTGCAAATTTGGACAGTAGGCTAATTAAAAAAATAATAGCATTGTTGTCATGAAACGAGCCCCCGAAGGGTCGGGGCAGGCTATGTGGGGAATGCTCGCTAACGTTTTTGATTAAAGCGTGCTTTATTTAGTGTTGTTTATTTTTATGGTTTCTCAACTGGATGTTAAGCTCTACTCATGCTCTAAGCATTTTTCCACTCTACCTACTTCAGTAATTCCTTGTATAAACTATAATTCTCCTCATCGAAACACACAAAAATTATTTTATCTAGGGTTGATTTTTTTAATGATTTAATGGCTGCCACGGCAATTTGTGCGGCTTGCTTTTTAGGATAACCATAAACGCCTGTACTAATATTTGGGAAGGCAATCGTTTTTATTCCATGTTTTTCGGCCAGTTTTATCGAGTTCAGATAGCAATTTTTGAGTTTTTCGGGTTCATTAGAGTCTCCCCCGTTCCAAATAGGACCAACGGTGTGTATCACATATTTGGCCGGTAAATTACCCCCACCGGTTATCACTGCTTCTCCTGTTGGGCAGCCCCCTTGCTTATTGCTGATTACTATGCACTCTTCAAGGATAGATGGCCCTCCGGCACGGTGTATTGCGCCATCTACGCCTCCGCCACCCATCAAGGAATTTTTGGCCGCATTAACAATAGCATCGACCATTAGCTTTGTTATATCCGTTTGCTGTACTTCTAATTTCATCTGTTCAAAATTTAGCAAAATACTGATACCCAGTACAACTTTTAAGCATGTCTCTTGGCGACCTAATTATTTGCTCCCTGCCTACCGTCAGGCAGGCGGCCATGCCGATTTCATCTAACTAATATTTGCTTCTTTATAAGCTATGGAAAAACTAAAAGTACTTCCTTTTCCTTCCTCCGACTGAAGCCGTATATCGCCATCCAGCAGGGTAACTAAACCCTTTACAATAGACAAACCAAGGCCTATGCCACCTTTTGCTTCAGGGATATTCGTTTCAATTTGCATAAAACGCTCAAAAATTAAATCTTGTTTTTGCTTGAGTATGCCCAATCCGGTATCCGAAACGAAAAACGTTAAATGATTATCATTCACCTCGGATAAACCGAAGCTGACCGTGCCGTGCAAGGTGAATTTAAAAGCATTCGAAATCAAATTGATAAATATCTGCTTCAACTTGCCTTTATCTGAGTAAATAGAAATAGGCTGATGAGATTGAATTGGAATGAAAGTAAAATTAACATCATCCTTTCCGTTTTTTTGCTTATTCGCACTAAAAAAATCATTTAGCTCATCGAATAAATCATTTAACCTAAAAATCTCCATATTAACAGGTAACTGACCTGATTCTATTTTTGATAAGTGCAATATATCGTTAATAATTTCGAGCAGGTGGGAGGAGCTTTGGGTAATGATGGAGGAAAAATATCTAAGGTTTTCTTTGTTATCGAAATTGTCGCACAATAAACTTGAAAAACCCAAAATTGCATTCATAGGCGTACGAATTTCGTGGCTCATATTTTGCAAAAAAGCGGTTTTAAGTCGGTTGCTTTCTTCTGCCCTTTCCTTTGAAAAGTATAACTCTGTATTTATTTCGTTTAGCTCTTCGTTGAGTTGCTGATACTCTTCGTTTTGAGCCTCGATAATATCATTTTTCTCTTGCAATATAATTTCGGCATTCTTACGTTCGGTTACATCTTCATAAGTTCCTAAAACCCCGTACACCTTGCCACTAAAATCAAATAAGGGTACCTTGCTGGTACGAAGCCAACCTGTTGTTCCGTTTCGTCTTTTTTGTGGTTCTTCATAGCCAACACGCGCAACCTTGGTTTGCATTACAGCCCTATCATCTGCTCTATACAAATCAGCCGATTCATTGACAAACAGATCCAGATCACTTTTGCCAGCAATTTGTCTTGGATCACTGAGCAATGCATCATCCGCAAAGGGTTTATTGCAACCCAGGTAGTTGCTGTTGGTATCTTTCCAAAAAATACGTTGTGGCACATTGTCAAGGATAAATTCGAGCATTTGATTGGTTTCCTGAAGCTTTTTTATATCTGCTTCTTCTCGAACCAGCATCTCCTGGTATTTTTCATTAAGCACTTCAAGCTGTTTGTCTTTATTATCAAAAGCAATTTTCTTTTTGCTTAGTCCCATTGACAAACGTTGCCAAAATTGATTTCGTTTACTCATACCTGGTTTTATATCGTGATGACGTAATACAAAAATAAGATAGATTCCTTTAATTGTGCGTATTGAAAGCAACACAAATTTAACAAAAATGCCCAATACATTAGCTATTGGGCACTTAAATCATATTTAAATACATCTACTTTACATATTGCCTATACACTCTATTTAGCCATGGCATTAAAAATAGTATAATAAGAAATGCTGCTGCCGTTAACAGTGCGTTTGTGAGGAAGAAGTAAGACTTCTTCTCGAACAGATCCCAAAGGCCGGAAAGCACACCCGACAATTTGTTACCAATAGCGGTACTCAAAAACCAACCACCCATCATCAAGGCAGCAATACGACGGGGTGCCAATTTACTAACTAGCGATAGTCCCATCGGACTCAAGCAAAGCTCGCCAATGGTTATTACCCCGTACACACCAACCAGCCAACCAACCGATGCCTTATCCATGCCATTGCCCGAAACCACCGCAGCCATCACCATTACCAACCATGAGAGAGCAGATATGAGCATACCCCAGGCTATTTTTCCAGGGGTGGTAGGTTCTTTTTTTCTACGGCGTAACCAGCCAAAAATACCAACAACCAAAGGTGTTAGCATGACTACAAAAAACGGATTGATAGACGCTTGCAGCTCCGTAGGCCAAAGGTTCATCTGGCCTCCTTCACTCTTTTGCGCTTCTGATAGCGAAACCCATTCCTCTTCTGTCAAATCTGAGGGTTTATCGTCAATATTTCCTACGGGCAGCTCTTTGTTGTAATTATCAAAATACGGATTTGGACCTATTTTGGTTCCCAAATCTTCGCCATGAGTACCTTGTAATTTAATTTGACGTGGCAAGGTTGAAACATCCTCTGTTTTTGCCACCGTATTTATAAATGTTTCGGATATTCCGGTAACCTCGCGCGCTGTGTTGCTTTTGGCCCAATAAGTTAATGCCGAACCATTTTGGTGAAATACTGCCCAAAAAATAATTACAACCCCGAAAACGGCTAATAATGCTGCAATGGGCTCACGCTCTGTTTTTTTATCGGCCGCTTTCCATGTGTTAAAAAAGAACAGCAACACAGGGATACAAAAAAAGATAAATGCATCGTTGGAGTCGCTACCAAACATATTGCCGGGTATCAACCAACCTAAGGCAGCAGCGGCAAAGGCAGGTAAAAATAAAACTACGAATAAACGGCTCATCGAAACATCACCAGGACGTTTAGGAGAGATGGTGTCGGCCTCCTTAATTTCGGGAACACGCGCCAAACCAACCATAAACCAAGCAACGCCAATCAACATACCTACACCGGCAGCAGCAAAAGCCCATCCCCAACCATAGGTCAGTCGCAAGTACGCCGCCACAAAGTTACACACAAAGGCCCCAATGTTTATCCCCATGTAAAATATATTATAACCAGAATCTTTTAACGATTCGTACTCTGGTTTTTCGTACAATTTACCCAGCAACACCGATACGTTGGGCTTAAACATGCCATTACCCAAAATTATCAGCAATAGAGATATGTAAAAAGCCTCCATACTGTCGGGTATTGCCAAACCAATGTAACCGGAAGCCATTAATACCCCCCCAATTATTATAGAGTTACGATAACCCAACATGCGGTCGGCAATCAATCCGCCAAAAAAAGGTGTCAAATAAACCAAGGCCAAGTAGGTTCCGTATACATCGGCCGCTTGCATGTTGGTAAAACCGAGTCCAGCAAATTTGGCCGTTTCAGGTTCAATCATGTACAGGCTAAAGATGCCCAGCATCAGGTAGTAACCGAAACGCTCCCACATCTCGGTAAAGAAGAGGATCATGAGCCCCTTGGGATGTTTTTGTTTTGCCATAAAAAATAAAAATTAGAAAATTGAGTTACAATCAGCACATAAATTAAAGGAAGTATCGGAATTGTGTATAAGATTGTAAAAATATAATATTTAATAACAAGTCCTAATGATTTTTAATGGAGTGGAGTTCGGAGTTAAAAGTTGGAAGTTAGAAGTTAGAATTTTGTTGAGATTAGAGTTTAGCCATGTTTAAAAGCATTTGGTTTCTACCATTATCAAAAAAAGCCCGCTGAAATTAATCGGCGGGCTTTTTTTATTTTTAATAATAGGTACTATTTAATTCCGTGCATCATTTTACTCAACCACGGACCTAAAATAAACAAGAGTGCTGCAGCTACACCGGTTATTACGGCAACAAACCAAAACACGTTTACGGGTTGTCCTATGGTAGCTTCCATCGATTTGGACAAGGTTTCCATTTGCGAGGCACCGAAGTTACCGGCCGCAAACGAGAACATCCATACCCCCATTAGCGTTGATACCAACTTTGGTGGAGCCAATTTGGTTACCATCGACAAGCCAATGGGCGAAATACATAACTCACCCATGGTAAATATCAGGTAAACAAGTGTTAACCATAACGGCGAAACCAACAGGATTGAGTTGCCGCTATTGCTAATGGTATCGGCAACGGCCATAACAGCGGCTCCAATGGAGAGCAACATCATACCCCAGCCAAATTTAAATGGTGTTTTAGGATTCAGTTTATACTTATCTAACTTTAACCAAAGTATAGAGAACAAAGGAGCTAGAATAACGATGAATATTGCATTGATAGCTTGGAACCAGGAAGCAGGAATCTCAAAACCGGCTATCATCCGGTCGGTATTGTCAACAGCAAAAAGGTTGAAGGTAGTACCTGCCTGTTCAAAGCCAATCCAAAAAAAGATATTAAAGAAAGCCAATACCATAATAACGGCGACGCGTGCCCATTGATCACGCCCTTTTGTTCCACGGAAGATAGACACCACCAAATAAAGTCCACCAACAATGCCTACTACTTTAGGAATTGTACTTTGGGCTCCTTCGGACAGGGATGCCCATCCTTGCAAGAAACCTATAACTCCAAATATTAAAACAGCAGTAACGGCAACAATCTTT
>JAGXIO010000129.1 GCA_024635555.1 Saccharicrinis sp. | reverse complement strand
GTTTTAATTCAACGGTTCTTTGCTTCAGTTTCTCATTACTTTCGCGCAACTGACCTGTTTGTTCCGAAACCAATTGAACTAAGCGAACACCTTGTTTCCTAAGTGATCTTGTACGATATCTATAAGCGAGAAACCAAGAAAAGATAATCAATCCCACAACAGCTAGGAAAAACCAAACAGTAAGCCACCAAGGAGGTAGCACCCTTATTACTAAAGCGATACCCTCTTCATTCCATACGCCGTGATTATTAGATGCTTTGACTCTGAATATATACTTACCTGGAAACAGATTGGTATAAGATGTACTTCTCTTGTCGCCTCTATCCACCCAGTTTTTATCAAATCCTTCCAACTTACAAGCATATTGGTTCTTTAAGGGATTGTCATAGTTGAATGCCACATATTCTATGGTGAAAAAATTTTGGTCATACTCCAAAACAATCTCATCAATTGAGTTTAACTCCTTTTCTAAAAGCTTACCTTCACCATACTCCTCAATTGGGATGTTGAACAATAAAAAACGTGAAAACCGAAGATTTGGAGGGGTATTATTAAACTCCAGCTTCTCCGGATAAAAGAGATTCACACCTTCTGTTCCTCCAAAAACCAGATTATCAATTCCATTAAAATAAGATGCTCTGGCATTAAAGTCTACTCCTTGCAAACCATCGTGTTCATCAAAATGATGAATTCGACCAGTAGCTGGATTCAACTTCCACAAGCCTTCATATGTTCCAATCCATAATTCATCATGTTGATCTACTTCAAGCGAAGTAATAAAACTCATTGGAAAACTTTTGCATATAGAAAAAGCATTGTCAGCTTCGACGTAAGAATACAAGCCTTGGTTGGTTCCAACCCAAATGGTTCCGGCCCTGGATTGCAATAGACAAGTTGCATCATTACCTTTTAGTCCTTCAGTTTTACTAACATCTGGAATAAACGCTCTAAACACAGAATCTTCATCAGTTTTCATGGAGACACCGTATTTAGTAACTACCCACAAACGTTTTTTATCATCTATCATTACATCATTTACCCAGTCGGATGATAATTTATGTTTAGATGAATTAAAATTGGTAAAGCGATTGGATTCTATTTCAAAATAATCTACCCCACCGCCGTGAGTTGCCAACCAAAAGTTACCTAAACTATCTTCTGCCATGCCACGCACATCATTATAAGCTATGGAATTGGAGCTTGATGCATTCTTCCAAGTCTCAAATGTTTTTGTGGCAGGAATAAACCGTTTTAAGCCATTCATGTAAGAGCTGGTCCAAATATTTTGCTTACTGTCCCGAAATATAAAAGTTACTGTGCCTATTCCCAAACCGCAATCTTCACCATAATAATAGTCCATTCTTCCCTTATCCCAGTTAAAAACATCAATTCCTCCATTAAAACCTCCCAACCATAAATTCCCTTTATCATCCGCACTGATGGCAGAGATATTTGATGTAGTGGTATGCCAAAAATGACGATCAGAGGTATTAAATAATTGAAAACCTATCTTGAAAAAACTCACATAAACTCCATCTCCTTTGTGAAGCGTGTAATAGTTGCCTTGTCTATCCTCAAATAGATCTACAACGCCTAGTCGAAGGGAGCTGGGAATTTCGGGAGAATTGTAGTACGCAGTGAAACTATCCTTATCAGGATGGAACAGTTTTAATCCACTATGATCTATTAACCACAAATTACCACTTCTATCTGTTGTTACATTTATCACATAAAGCTTTTGCGTATCATAGGTATAATGTTTTTTTATTCGTTTTGAAACAGGATCAACAACCACAACGCCATCGTCACCTAGAGCACACCAAACATCCCCCTCAAACATGATCATCTTCAATACAGAGGCAGCTTTAGAGACTCCATCAAAATGATTATCTGGAGTTTTTAAATCGAAAGATGAAAAATAATCTATTCCATGCCCATCAAAATACCCCAGCCAAAAACCATTGTTTTTATCAAATAGAATAGAAGAAATAAGTAAGTTACCTGAATTAAATAGGAGTTCAAAACGCTCATCAGCCTCACTATACCCATATATTTCAGATCCTGACACTACTATTATACGACCAAAAGAGTCTTCTAAAATGCAGCGAATATCAACAACTTTAAGTCCATTAGTAACATTGGAAGATGCAATAACTCTAAATCGATCGTATTCCTTGTCGTAACGTGAAATACCAACAGGTGTGCCTACCCACAAACGATCTTGAGAATCCAGAAATAATTCATTAATTTTACCCGATACAAGTCCGGTACTAGCAAGGCCATCATATGACTTATAAACAACAATCTCATGACCATCGAATCTATTAATCCCATTGTCTGTTGCAATCCATAAAAACCCTATTGAATCCTGAACCATTTTGCTCGCAAATTGACTACTCAAACTTGAATAAGCAGTCAAACGATTAAAATGGAAATCTGGGGGCTGTGCAAATGTTGTTTGCACAATCCAAAGCAAAAAAAACAATAATAGTCTATTCTTGGCTACAATTATCTTCACAAAACTGGTATATAGCATTTCGCCTTTATACCCAAAAACACTAAAAAGGTTACGAAAAAACAAGATGCAGTATTCTTAGTACTCATTTATTTACATAGGCTACAGTTAAATCGATTGCGTGTAGATTTTGCAACCATATTATCTTACCTACTGATTGCTGATAATGATCGTCAAATCTAGGATTTGAATAAAAAAAAAGGAAGCTCAAAAGAACGTCCTTTTTTATGATATCTTAACTTTAGATTATTTAACCGTGATGGTTCCTTTCATCAATGCCCAATGCCCCGGAAAACTACATATAAAGTCGTAAACACCGGGCGTATCGAGCTGAAAAGTAATTGTATCATTTTCACCCGGCCCTAATAACTTTGTGTGTGCAATGATTGAAGATGATAAATCGGCAGGAATATAATCGTTCTGTTTTGCATTGATTGCGGCAACACCAAAAGCCGCTAAATCTGTTCCCGATGTTAAGATTACTACGTTATGTCCCATTGTTTCTTTAGGCAATTCACCCACATTTTTCAACGTTAAGGTAATTTCTTGTCCGGCATTTACACTAACTTGCGTATCACCTGAATAAGTCATATTATCATGACCTTCTAATACGATGGTTATGGGTTCCATAACCTCAAGTGCATCCATGGTTGACGATTCAGAAACTTCACGGTTATCCTTTTTTTGATTGCCACCACATGCAGTTAAAATCATAAATACAACAAGAGCTGGAGCTAAGAATAGTTTTTTCGTTTTCATTTTTTTAGATATTTAGTTTTTATAATGTAAACGCATCATTCTTATTAAACATTTAGAAGTTTTTTCTAAATAAACGAATTGAATGATAGATTGCTAAATTATAAAACAGACCACCGCCAAAATTGTTCTTCGCGCTAAAAATGAATATTATAGGTACGAAACACCATACAAATTCACACCATAATATGCCTTTGTTTTACCTAAAGATAGTTAACGAGAATACTTCTTAATTTTTTAACCAGCCTGCGATACTCTTTCTTTCCCTGGTTAAGGAAGGCTGGACTTCATGCTCCATCTCATCGCTTCTGAAAAACACCATACGTCCTTCAATTGGCGAAATATTGATTTGTTCGCCCTTTGCAGGGAATAAGGATAACATGCCACCATCTTCTGCTTTCCAATCCTGATTTAAGTAAAACACAATTGAATACTTACGTCCTTTTTCGGTTTTAAACTGATCAATATGTCTCTTGTAAAAATTACCAACCCCGTAACTGGCATAATGACTTTCGAAAGTTTTTATGGAGGCAAAGCATGTTTCATTCAAATAATTAATAAACCGCCATATCTTGCTTAAATACACCTTTTCATCTGGATTTGTGCTATCCGGCTCAATCCAATTAACATTATCGCTTCTAATCAATTTATCGTTATGGAAACCCATTTTATTGCCAATTCCTGCAGGTTTCATGTTTCCCGAAGTATTCAAAGTTGTCATGTTGGTTCTTAATCCCTCCATGGTTTTAGGTGGTAAAAAATCATTACAGCAACCATAGTTATCATCAAGAAGGCCTTGAATTAGTAATTCAAATTGGCTTTGCTCCTGAATATTCTCCGCATCCGTACCCATCATTTGTAGCTTAAACCTAAGTGAGTAAATTCGCACACAGGATTTACGCAATTACGTCATTCTTTGAATCACTTTATTTTATTAATCATTTTTTATTTAAGCGAATGGATGGTTATAACTATCTTGCGTTTTGATTCCCTTTTACCTGCCAGTTTTTATAGCACTGCATTTTCATACATTCTAAGCAAATTACGCTTCCAAAACCTTCAGTCCTGCCTTGGCAATACGAAAATCCTCACGACCGTGGGCACAACCAACACCAATGCCACCTTTTTATTACAAAAAAAAGATAGTACATAATAAATTTTGGAGCGGCGGAAGGTACTGGTTTTGAGAAACTAACAGAAAGTCCGTGGGGATGGAAAAGAGGGCGGATAACGGCTTTATTTCATCAACGAAGTTACCTGCTACTATGGCAATGCTTTAAAAACTTCTTTTTTTTATATTAGTTAATGCATGAAATGCTTTTGTATTAAAGAAAGTAATTCGTCTTTTTTAACAGGTTTCGAAATATAATCGTTGCAGCCGGCTGCTATTGATTTTTCCCTGTCGCCTGAAAGTCCAAAAGCTGTTTGAGCAATAATGATAACATCTTTGTTAAATTGTCTGATTTGATGCGTTGCTTCATATCCGTTCAAATCGGGCATTTGAATATCCATCAGAATGATATCGATGTCGGGGTTATTGCGGCAAATTTCTATCGCTTCTTTTCCATTTCTGGCTTTCAGAATCTCTTTTCCTATTGGACTTACAATAATTGAAATGAACATTTCTGAAGTTTCATCATCTTCAGCAATTAGGAACTTTAAGTTTTTTACCGGATTTTCCTGTATTAACGGAATAATTTGATTTTCGGATTCTATTTCGTGCTTCCTCTGAACTTTGTAAGGAATATTAAAATAAAATGTTGACCCCATTTCAGGTACACTTTCGATCCAAATTTGGCCTCCTAGCATTTCAACATATGATTTTGATATAGTTAATCCCAATCCTGCTCCCTGACGTGCCTTTACATTAGAAATGTCGGCTTGGATAAAACGTTCAAAAATAAGATTCAGCCTGTCTTTATGTATACCAATACCGGTGTCTTTTACGTAATATTCAAGAAAATCGGCTTTCTTATTATAACCAAATTCTATTGAACCTTTATCCGTGTATTTGATTGCATTTTTAACCAAATTAATAAGAACGGCGTTAAGTTTTTCACGGTCACTTAATAAAACCGCCTCTTTTGCAGGCAATGAATTTTTAATATAAAGTTCTATTCCTTTAGCATTTGCTTCAGGTTTAAAGAAATTATAAACATATTCAATTTGTTCATTTAAATCGAATTCTTTGATTTCAGGTATTATCATTCCGGCTTCGATTTTCGAAATATCTATTATTTCATTGATGATGTTGAGCATGCGGGCACCACTTTTTTCGATAATTCTGATATACTCTTTTTGCTGATTGCTGCTAAGTTCTGGTGCTTTCAATAATTCAGCAAACCCAAGAATTCCATTCATAGGGGTTCTTATTTCATGGCTCATGTTAGCCAAAAATGCAGATTTAAGCAGGTCACTTTCTTCCGCTTTTTCCTTGGCTTTTATTAACTCAAACTCCGTTTCTTTTAGTTTGGTTATATCAAATGATACTCCTCCAATTCCAGGTTTATCATTGGGCAATTGAATAAAAAACTTATAATCATGGAGCCATATTTTTTTATTATTGAGTTTGCATTCATATTCCAGATTGATTTGTTCTTCCCTTGAATTTAGAATCTGCTGATCGGTTTTTTCAACCAATTCAGCTATATGTGGTTCAAAAATAGTTTTTGCTGAACTGTTTTGTTCGTTAGTTGAAGTATTATTGACGAGGTTTACCATCCTATTTCGATAAACATGTTTTAGGCTGCTATCTTTTATATAAACATAAGCGGGCGTGTTTTCCATGAACGTTCTAAATAGTTGCTCACTGTGTTCTATTCTTTTTCTAGCCATTTTAACTTTATAGCGGAGTAAACCAATAAATAGAAACAAAATTAAAACGATAAATAATGTCGAATAGATGACCTTTTCCAACCATTTGGGAATAACCTCAATTGAGCCAATTTTTTCGTGAGACCATTTCTGGCGGGCCACATTAAAAACAGAATTTCTATCATGTTCCCAGTTGTGCAAGTATTTGTTTAAAAGTTCTAATAGTTCTTTATTTGAATTTTTCTTTACAGTTAGAAAAATATCAAAGGGATTTAAAATAATCCCAGTAGATAAGAGACCGTATTCAGCCGATTTTGGAGCACCAAATGTATTATTAACAACACCAGCATCAACCTTTTTATCATTGATTAGGTTGAAGACCTCTTCAAAATCTGCCGCTTCAACAAAAGAACAATTGATTCCAAGTTTTTCAATAAGCTGTTTTAAATACCTTCCATTATAATCACTTTTCATTATCGCAATTGTTTTCCCTTCCAAATCCATAATTCCACGAATTTCTGACTTTGGGATGGTATAAACTTCGCTCCAAACGGTTAATAAGGGCGTGGGTGTATAATCCATATATTTCATACGGTCACCTGTAATTGCCACGCTTGTCAATACGTCTATCTCACCCGTTTTAATGCGTTCAAGACCTTCGTCCCATGAACCGTATACATAAACAAATTTTATATTTTCTTTTCTTCCAAGTTCATTTAGAGCATCTACATAAAATCCTTTAATTTCCCCATCATTATCCTGAAAAATTCCGGGATACAAATTAAAAGCCCCTACTTTAACTACTTTCTGTGCTTCTACGATATGAAGAATCGAGAATAGAGACAAGAAAACACAAACTATCTTTTTCATAAATTAAGTTCTTATATCAGGTAAATGTTTTGTTTCCTACTTTCATGTTATAAGCATTTTATTAGCATTGGCTATAACGTATAAGGATTTTATCCTTTGTTCGACCAAGATACTGAAAAAGTTGAGTATTGATTTAATATTCAAAATTATTGTGAGGATGAAATGCGGGGTATAAAGGATAAAATTATGTTGGACGAAGGCGGCTTTGTCTATGGG
>JAGXIO010000128.1 GCA_024635555.1 Saccharicrinis sp. | reverse complement strand
CATAGGTAAAGCCGCCTTCGTCCAACATAATTTTATCCTTTATATCTCGCATTTCATCCTCACAATAATTTTGAATATTAAATCAATACTCAACTTTTTCAGTATCTTGGTCGAACAAAGGATAAAATCCTTATACGTTAGGCCATATTAGTAGCGTCATATTAAGTAGTGACATTTAAAAAAGTTAGACTTTTAAAAATTTAAAACATGAAACTAAGAAATTTTATTCTAATAGTAATTGTACTCGTATCATGCGAAAAACAAAATGATGAACCTTTTCCATATCCAATCGTGGATAAATTATTATTCTCAAAATTTTCTGGATCAGGATTTATAAATTCAGGATATATTAAACTCTATTATGATAAGGATGAAAGAATTGATGTTTTAGTGTTAAATAATATCGAAAATTTAAACTTTAACTTTCGATGGCGTTTATCGAGCAAAATCCTAGCTGATAGTATTGTGTTTACATATAAAGATTCAGAAATCGCATCGGCAGTTAAGCATCGTACCTGTAGGTACTATTATGATGAAAGCGTGCTTTCGTATGGTGGATTATCATATACAGATTCAATGAAAACCTATTCAATGAAATTTGAAAGAAATTCTGATAATTTAGTTAAAAACCTGATTGATAGTTCTCAAATACCAATGAATAGGGAATTTATCTACGATAATCAAAATAGATTGATAGGAACAAAAGATTCTGGAATTTTAATCAAACAATATAAAGAGAATAATGTTATTGTATATTCAAGCAGTGATTCTTCTTCAATAAATTACTCTGATTATGATGATTCATACAATCCATTTTATTTGATTAATAAAGAGCTAGGATTTTCATTTTTTAATCAGGGAAATGAATTATCAGAAAACAATCCAGGATTTAATATATTTCGGAATGATACTACAGAAAATGAAATTCCATTTTATAGAGAGTACAACTCTAAAGGCAGGATTATAAAAATATCTACGGTATCAGAGACAATCGCAATACAATATAAAAATTAACATGGCCTAACAATGTTTAAATTTAATAGCCGGATTGTGCCAATTCAAACTTTTGTACATTTACTAAAACTAGTAACAAATCGATACGATGGAGCTCCGAAAGGCTACTAAACTTACACTAAACGTTAGCACCAATTTAGACTGTTTCGGAAGAGAAATTAATTTTCTAAGCAAACATTTTAGGGGTACCTTTTTGGATTGAATTGAATAAAAAAAAAGTACGTTTATAAACGATTAAATAAGAAAATTTTAATAAATAAATTAATCAAAATTTTATGAAGGCTTATAGTACTACATTATTTTTAATTTTATTTCTGAATGTAAATTTATTTGCTCAGAAAAGCACTTTAGCAATTCATTTATATAATCCGTTGGGCATGTTTCAAAAGGCTGGGTTAAAATTTGAATTGAGACAAAAAAGAATGGGATTATTAATAACAGGCATACAGTATTATGGATCTCTTCCAAAGTATCCAGGGACGCAAGTTGGTTTTGAGGGGAGGTATTATAACAAACCTGACAGTTTACGAAAACATTATAACTTTATTTATAGTAAACTTTTTTATGGTAACCAGCAGCATGTTGATCAATCTGGAGATGGTTTTTTTAATAAAGCTGAAGTTCCTGCTGGTCGATATTATGGTGCTGGAATTGGAGTTGGACGACATTTCAATTATGGACACTTTTTCTTAGATACGAATATTGGTGCAAAATACACTTTAACGGACGTAAGTCAAGCGACTGCTTTTTATATTACCGGACCAGGAAGTTATTTAGACCTTCATTTTAATATAGGCTATCAGTTTTAAGTTTGAAATAAGATACTGGTGCTAACAGCACTTACAAGAAATTGGCGGTTCAGTGGTTAAATAAAGCTTTGTGCTTCGTATTAAGTTCAGTGCTGGCAGACAATTTTCGTCTCCGAAATCGCCAACTTCTTGTGGCTGCAAAACGTTAGCGGTCATTGCAAAATCTAACAGTAAATAGAATTAGACAGTAGTTAAAAATATTTTCAAAATAGAAATTTCAACCATAAAATTAATTTCAAGTGCATATGAAGTCTTTCGTATATTTTTTAATAGTGTTTTTATTAGTTTCAAGTTGCACTAAAGAAGACACCCCAAATGCACCAACAACAGATTCAATGTATTTCCCTTCAACAACAAGCAATGAATGGGAAACTAAATCCATTTCTAGTTTGAGCTGGAATATTAATGCTGTTCAACCATTAAAAGATTTCCTTGTTCAAAAAAACACAAAGTCTTTTATGATACTTGTGAATGGAAGAATTGTAATGGAAGAATATTTTAGTGGACACACCGCTATTAGTGAATGGGAGTGGAATAGTGCAGGAAAAACTTTAGTAGCCACAACAACGGGAATTGCACAACAAGAAGGGTTTTTAAATATAAATAACAAAGCTTCTGATTATTTAGAAACTGGTTGGACAGATATGCCTTTGATAAAGGAAAATTTAATTACTGTAAGACATTTACTAACAATGACATCAGGAATAGATGATACAAAACAATTGGTTATAAAATCTAATCTGACTTATATTGCAGATGCGGGAACGAGATGGGCTTATGGTAATGTTTTTCAGAAATTAATGTATGTAGTTGCTCAAGCAAGTAATCAAGATTTTGAAACTTACTTTAATAGTAGGTTGAAAAATAAAATTGGAATGGATGGTTTTTGGGGTAATGGTCTAATTTTTAATATATATCATAGCAATACAAGAAGTATGGCAAGATTCGGATTATTAGCATTAAACAATGGCAAATGGAATAATGAGCAAATACTAAATGAATCTTTTTTTAATGAGAGTATAAATTCCTCGCAAATTATAAATGCTTCATACGGATATTTTTGGTGGTTAAATGGAAAGACAAGTTTCATGATTCCTGGGGAGCAAACAGTTTATCAAGGCTCTTTAGTGCCGAACGCCCCAGTTGACATGTATGCTGCGATGGGAGCAAATGACCAGCGAATATATTTAATTCCAAGCAAAAAAATGGTTGTGATAAGAATGGGAGATGCCTCTGACCCAGCAAATCCAAATTTTGCAGTATCAGGTTTCGACAACGAACTGTGGGCTAAAATAAATGCTGTTGTTAATTAAAAGAAATAGAGCTAAGAAACAACGAGCCGCTAACAATTCCCAGCGAAGTCCCCATGGTAAGCGATTTGGCGCTGAATTCAGCTACTTCCAAGCGGTCGAATGTCCCCGGCAGTTTATCGCCTGTAACCAACACCGAATCGTTGCGGATAATGATGGCCGGTGTATTAACCAGCAATAAATCGAGAATAACGTTAGAACCTGCAAAATGAGAACCAAAAGGCAAATTATCCGAACCATTGACAACTTCCATCGCCCAAAAGTTGTCTTCCCTGCGTTTGCTTGCATCAACAACTACGGCATAATTTACGCCAGCCGGAGATGCTGTCTCGGAAAATTCCTTTGCAAAATGAGGGTAATATATTTTTTTATGCTTTACGGGATTCAGAAACTCACAGCTGCCCTCACGATTGGTATCGTACAAATGGATGTGCGCATCAATACGGTTTTGTAATATAAATATTGGATTGATCCTCAAACAAAAAGAATACCTGCTTACAAGGGCAGAAAACTTGCAATACTTTTTACTTTTCGAGTGAAATATACTCGATCATCATTGTATTATTTTTTTGTTCTATTTCAACGTTTTGCTTATATGTTTCGTAAGCCAGATATAAAATGAAGAACACTTATAAAAGCGGATTGGGCCTGTCAATTTGATTCTTGTTTTAGTCTATATACCGCTTTGTTAAACCACCGTATGCATCAATCCTACGGTCTCTAAAGAATGGCCAAATCCTACGCACCTCTTCCGTTCTGGATTTGTCGATTTCAATTACCTGGTGCAGCTCCTCATTTTGATTGGCCTGCCATAGTATTTCACCTTGGGGTCCGGCCACAAAACTACTGCCCCAGAATTGTATACCGTTGGTAACGCCTGTCCAGTCGGGTTCGTTGCCAGTACGGTTTACCGACACCACGGGCAGACCATTGGCCACGGCATGTGCTCGCTGTGAAATAATCCAGGCATCGCGTTGGCGGGTCTTCTCGGCGTCTGTGTCGCTGCTTTCGTAACCAATAGCTGTGGGGTATATGAGTATTTCGGCACCGGCCATGGCCATTAGGCGGGCGGCTTCGGGATACCATTGATCCCAGCATACCAAAACCCCCAATTTGCCCACCGACGTTTGAATAGGTTTAAAACCCATATCGCCTTCGGTAAAATAAAACTTTTCGTAATACGCCGGATCGTCGGGGATGTGCATTTTCCTATATCGTCCAGCTTCGGAGCCGTCTTTGTCAAAAACCACCGCCGTATTGTGGTATATCCCCGGTGCCCTTTTTTCGAATAAGGAGGTAACAAGCACAATGTTAAGCTCATGAGCTACGGCTGCAAATTGATTATAGGAAGGGCCGGGGAGAGGCTCAGCCAAATCGAACACGCCTGTTTCCTCCGCCTGACAAAAATAAATGCCGCAATGTAACTCCTGAAGTACAACCAGTTCGGCTCCTTCCAAGGCGCATTTTTTAATTTCTGTAATACTTTTATTTATATTGTCTTGCTTATCATTAGAGCAAGTTTGCTGTACAATTCCAACTTTTAGTTTACTCATGATAGTGGTTTTGTTTTAGTAATTATTTAGCCAGTTTTTATTCGCTTATCGACGCTGTGGGTTCTTCGACTTCAACAGGTCTCTTTATGCTTTACGCTTTACGCTTGCATTCTTTACGCTCTCTGCTCCCTGCCCCTTGCTCTCTGCCCCTCGCTCCTTGCCCCTTGCTTCTCGCTCATTCCACTCCCGCCGGATACTGCATACTAATGCAATGCAACGAACCATGTTGATCTATCAAAGGTCTACAATCAATCCCTATCACCTTTCGTTCAGGAAATATATTTTGAATGATGCGCAGCGCTTCCTTATCTTGGGGTACTGCATAGGTGGGAACCAATACGCCACCGTTGACAATTAAAAAATTGGCATAGGTTGCAGGCAGTCTGTCACCATCAGAATCGTAACATGCTTGGGGCCAAGGTAGGGCAATCATCTTGTAGGGTAAACCTTTACTATTCGTAAATGTTTTTAATTGCTCTTCCATTAGCTGCAATGCTTCAAAATGCTCATCCTCAAGGTCGTCGCATTTTACGTAGGCAATGGTGTTGGGACTGCACAAACGCGCCAAGGTGTCAATGTGCGAATCGGTATCATCCCCAGCCAAATAACCGTGGTTTAACCACAATATTTTTTTAAGGCCAAATGTTTCGATCAAGAATTCGCCTATCTGTGCTTTGTTAAGGTGCGGGTTTCTGAAAGGAGAAAGCAAACACTCCGATGTGGTGAGGAGTGTTCCCTGTCCGTCTGATTCTATGGCGCCCCCTTCAAGCACAAAATCCATGAATTGTACCTTGGTTTCTTTCAAAACTGATTTAGCCAATTGAGGAGTGATGAGGTTATCCAACCCAGCTTCAAATTTCTTACCCCATCCGTTAAAAACAAAATCCAGTAAAACGGGTTTGTCATCGTGTAAAACAGTAATGGCACCATGATCGCGCGCCCAGGTATCATTGGATGCTATTTCAACAAAACGGATGGTATATTTGGTGGGATTCTTAAAATATCCCCCTACCTCCTCGGTTGAATGGCAAACTACGACCACAGGCTCAAAACTGGCGGTAGCCTCTATAATACGTATAAAACAGCTCGTTACCTCTTGATACATATAAGCCCAATCGCTCTGTTGGTGTGGAAAGGTAAACTGGACGAAGCTTTGTGGCTCCCATTCTGCTGGTAATCGGTGCATAATTAACTTTAATATTATTGATATTACGGCAAAGTTAAAATAATGTATTAAATTGTATTTGATTAAGAGAAAAAGACACCTAAAATAGCAAGCTATTTTGGTTTTGCGTATAAATTTGCATATAAACAGGTGGCAAGGGTCTCAATGACCACGAAAAAGTTCGTTGTCTAAACTTTTCTCCACGGTATTCCATAACCGGTAATTCGTTTTTACTTTTTGTTCATTTTAAATTTTATACTATGAAAAATATATTGATTTTAACAGACTTTTCAAGTACAGCCCGAAATGCTGCCCTTTACGCCTTAAATATGTTTAAAGGCGACAGTGATATTGTTTTTAGATTACTTAATGCATATGATCTCGAATTCAGTGGTAGCCCATATGTAATGCAGGTGAAAGAAGAGATGGCTTTTGAAAGTGAAAAAGGCTTAAAGCAAGAGGTAAAGGTGCTTAAGCGCGCTTTCCCTTCGGCAGATTTGCAGGCTCTTTCCAGTTTTGGAGTTCTGATTGATGTGGTAAATGATTACATAGGCAAAAATCAACCACATTTAATTGTATTGGGATGCAGGGGCGAATCTGCGCTCGAGAACTTTTTATTGGGTTCCAATGCCTACGAGGTCATTAAGAGTATCAAATGGCCTATTATGGTGATACCCAAAAGTGCCGAATTCAAAAAACCTAAAAAAATTGTTTTTGCTACTGATTTAAAGGATATTAACAGCACAAAAGCCATAAGTACCATCCGTGATATTTTGGAACGACATGGATCGTCTCTCGTATTTGTGAACGTATTAGGCGATGAGTATGTTAACCGTTTGGATGCCGAAAGTAAAATAGTAGCACACTTTCCGAATACCGATTTGAATTTTAATTTCATCGAAGGAGAAGATGTGAGTCGGGCCATTTTCAAATTTATGGACGAAAATGATGCTGAGATAGTGGCTATGGTACGACGCGATGTGAGTTTTTTCGACCGTATTTTCCATCCTAGTATCACAAAAAAAATGGTTCTTCAACCTGAATATCCTATGTTGATTTTACAGGATGAGGCCTAGCGGATGATGCGGTGATGCAGTTGTTGGTTTTAAGGGCTTAATGTACAATGTTTAGACACCGGAGTCAAGATGTAAAGTGTAACAAATTCTAGTTTAAAGTAGGATGTTAAATGGGTTTTTGTTCTGAATAGGCGGTATGATACAGATTATCTGAAAGGTTG
>JAGXIO010000127.1 GCA_024635555.1 Saccharicrinis sp. | reverse complement strand
TATTGATACTTGGATTAAAAGAGAAGCCGATATATTCAATAGCCTTAGCTTTGCCATTCAATTGGACACGCAAAAAAAATACTACCTTGCTAATAAATAGGTCAAATTATACATTCCATAAAAGAACCTGAGCTGTAACATCCTCTTTAATACCATCAATTATTCGCGAAATATTTATGCCTTGTATTCTACATATAACGGGCAATTGGGCGATTTTGGCTATCAACTGGGTTTGCGTGGCGAATATACCCTGCGCGATATCGTCAATAAAATAGCTGACGAGAAGTATAATTTGGATAGATGGGATTATATCCCCACACTTCATTTTTCGTACCTACTACCCAAAGACCACGAGATTATGACAAGCTACTCAAGTCGTATTGATCGTCCGAGAGGTTATTTTTTGGAATCCCAATTCCTGTATCTTTTACAAAAAACTCCACTTCGCCAGGCGCAGTGTCCTTTTTTAGAATACACCCAAATTCGATTATACCTTCGTTAGTATATTTTATGGCATTTTAAACCAAATTAGTTAGAATAGCAGTTATTTTTTTTCGGTCAGTATTGATGACATTGAGCATACGCATGCCGCTTTTCTCAATTATTTGAATATATTCTTGTTGTATATCACCTTTTAAGTCAGGCTCTCTCAGTAATTCGGCAAAACCTAAAATACCATTCATTGGAGTCCTAATTTCATGACTCATATTAGCAAGAAATGCTGATTTTAACCGGTCACTTTTTTCTGCTTTTTCCATGGCTTAAACCAATTCCTGCATGTTTTTATATCTCTCAGTAATATCATGTGCTATCCCTACACGTTTAATAATCTTTCCCGAATCGTCAATTATGGGAAATGTTTTAGAGTTTATCCAAGGTATGCTATTATCTGGTTGTTTTATCCGATATTCATAGTTGAACAATCCTTTGTTCGACCAAGATACTGAAAAAGTTAAGTATTAATATAATGTTCAATATTATTATAGAGGTGATTTTCAGGGGATAAAGGATAAAATCATGTTGGACGAAGGTGGCTTTACCTAAATATGGTAATTTCGCGTATAGAATTAGAGTCATATTAGCTTTAAAAATTTCACGCCCATAACCGGCCTAATGAGCGACATTCATAAACTGTAAGTTGGGTGGTGGCTGCGGTGGACATTCTTTTCAACCGAAGTACATGCGGGACACAAACGCCCGAAACGATTTTAATCTCGCTATAAAATGGGCGGACTTAGGAATGAAGATTATTTGGGACTGATAAAGGATGTTTACAGATTACCATAATTAAAACCTCATTAATCCCCATCATAAAAATATATACGAATGATTGGTTTTACGTTACAAGCAACCAAATTTCTCAAAATAATACAACCAACCTGAAAATTGAAGATTCATGAAATAATACTTTCCATATTCAATATTTAAACTACCATTTACATTAACTAAATAACTATACGTTTATCCTATAAATAAAAGATTTCATAAAATACTGTACAAGTTGCCCAACCTATCGTTATTATTTGCGTATCAATGCTTAAGGTGCAAAAAAGCTTTTGTATTTACATGTATATTATAATTGAATCACCACTTGCTTTTATACTTTTGTAGCATAACCTAAATAAACACAAACCATATAATGCCAATCAAGAATGCATCAGAATTTGTTAGTGCAAGCGTGCTTATGACCTTGTTGGAGCCTAATGACGACAAAATAAATAAGGAACTGCGCAAAGCAAAAGTGATTGAAAATATGTCGGAAAAGGTATATGATTACATCTCGCAAACGGTACCCTTATACTCCGAAAAGGTTTGTTTAGTTGAATCGTACCGCCCGGATTCGTATTATAAATTAACAGAGCCCATACTAGGAACAGTGGACGTTTATCCGATTAATTTATCCGACGATGTTAATTTGTATCTGCAAACCTTAAACATAAACATACCCGAGACTTCAATTTTTGTTGGATGTGCAATGATTATTGACTCGAATGATAAAAATGCCAAAAAGAAAAATCAATACTACAAGACGCCCAAAAAAGGCAGAAACCTGTATAAAGCAGAAGTGCTGGGTCGTTTAGTTTATTTTGGATTTTCGATTGTTGAATTTAAGGAGATTGAGGGCTTACTTTATTTTATGGTGATGAAGATAGCCGATGCACCCAGTGATCTCAATGGCTGTAGCGATAGCATTTTGTTTCCAATGACTAGGATTGGTAAAAACGGAGATAAACTAACCGTTTTTAAAGTTAGAACCATGCATCCTTACTCCCAGTATTTGCAAAACTATGTAGTCCGTTTAAATGGATATAACGCGGTAGGGAAGCCCGCCAATGATTTTCGTTTGACACCATGGGGCAAAATTTTTCGTAAATATTGGTTAGACGAATTGCCGCAGCTTTTAAATTTATTTAAAGGAGAGCTTGCCTTAGTGGGTGTGCGACCATTGAGCCAAACACGTTTTTCAGAGTTGCCCCTTGAGGTGCAAGAGTTAAGGGTTAAGTTTAAGCCGGGTTGCATACCTCCCTATGTGGCTCTTTTGATGCCCGATTCGAAAGGTAATATCGAGGCAGAAATGATTTATATGGAAGAAAGAATTAAAAAAGGATTTCGTACCGATATTAAATATTTTTTTATGGCGATACGGAATATCCTCACCGGAAAAATTACAAGCGCTTGAACAGTTAACAGTGAGCAGTTAACAGTAAGCACTTAACAGTGAGCAGTTAACAGTAAGCACTTAACAGTGAGCAAACAGTTATCAGTACCTTAGCCGCAAAAAACGTCATTTCCAATAATCTAAATGGGTTGAGCTGTATAGCAAACTTACCCTGGAAGGGTAAAAAATGAATAGCCCCGGGTTTAAACCCGGGGAAATAACGTCATACAAATCCGACGCACCACAGTTCTCCTTATATATTTGCAACAACTTTGCGTCGGAACATAGCATATAACATCCCTCTACGACATGTTTGTTGTTTTTGTAACTATTTCATATTACAACACTTACGTCTTTGGCTAGATAAAAGGCAGTAAAAATAGTAGGCTGTGAATAGTAAGCAGTTATTAGTAAGCAGTTTGCCAGCTATCAGCCAACCCCTACCCCAGCTTCGATATTTTTTCTAGTTTTTCCGAGTTCAAGATGCGGATAATCCTACCATCCACAAATAATACTTCTTCGTTTACAAAAGTAGATAAGGTGCGTATGGCATTTGAAGTGGTCATATTGGAGAAATTGGCAAGATCCTCGCGCGAAAGAAAAACATTGAGCGTTACACCATCTTCTTCGAGACCATAAATATCTTTTAAAACCAAAATACTTTCGGCCAATCTGCCACGTATATGCTTTTGGGTAAGGGTAACTGTTCTATAGCGAGAAAAACCAAGTTCCTGAGCCAACGATCGGATAATATTTAGACTAAACTTATGATTACCTTCCAGCAACTCAAAAACCAAACTCTTGGGAATATAAAAAATGGTGCAAGGCTCTATTACCACGGCCGATGCGACATGTGGTCCTTCGGCAAAAAACGCTCTGTAACCTATAAATCCTGGGGGATTGGCCATGCGTACAATTTGATCGCGTCCTCCAAAACCAAGTTTATAAACCTTCACTTTACCCGAGCCTAAACATAACAATCCATCGGGCACCTCGCCCTCGTGATAAAGAACTTCGTTTTTTTTAAAATGCAATACTTTATGGTTTTTTAGCACCTTTGCTTTTTCCGCATCGGTCAACACATCATAAAGCTGAGAGATGTCTTTTATGCTGGGTTCGTCAATATCAATTTTTCGTGGCATCATCAGTATGCTGTACAACATGTATATTTGAGCCAAAAATAGAAAAAAGCCTACATACTAACAAGTAAAAAGTAGTAATGCAGACTTTTTTAGGTGTTTTTGATGTGTAAATACCTTTTTACTGTCTTAAAACTTAGATACCAAGGGAATTCTGCGACCCATTCCAAATGCTTTTGACGAAACACGAATGATTGGTGCGGTTTGAAATCGCTTATATTCGTTTAAATTCACCATTCGAATTGATTTTTTAACTACATCGGCATCAAATCCTGCCGCGATTATACTTTGGGGCGATTCATTTTTTTCGATATAATTAAAAAGTATTTGGTCCAGCACCTCATAATCGGGCAAGGAATCACTATCCTTTTGGTCGGGGCGCAACTCAGCCGATGGTGGCTTTACAATGGTGTTTAAGGGTATAATTTCCTCATTTCGGTTAATGTAACGGGCCAACGCAAAAACATCCGTTTTATACACATCGCCCAATACCGACAATCCGCCGTTCATATCGCCATAAAGGGTACCATAACCCACTGCAGCCTCACTTTTATTTGAAGTATTGAGCAAAATATGGCCAAACTTATTCGAGAGTGCCATCAGCAAACTACCACGCACTCTAGCTTGTATATTTTCTTCCGTCACATCGGATTTAAGACCTTCAAACAAAGGGCTCAGCGTATGCTCAAAGCTATCCACGATATCGGCAATGGGCACAATATCGTAGGCAACTTTCAGGTTGCGAGCTAAATCTTGGGCATCTTTAATGGAGTGATCCGATGAGTACTTCGATGGTAACAGCAGAACTCGGAGGTTTTGTGCACCCAAGGCGCGTGCTGCAATAACAAGGGTAACGGCCGAATCTAGTCCGCCCGAAAGTCCGAGCGTGGCTTTTGTAAAACCTGTTTTGCTAAAATAATCCTTCACACCCAGCACCAAAGCATCGTGTATGAGCTGCATCTTACTGTGGTGCGCTTTCTCTATGATATTAACCTGTTCAACATCCTGAAGATGGCAATATTGTATATCCTCCTTAAATGAATTAAGCTGATTTACAATCTGTCCGTGACTATTTACAACCAACGAACTTCCATCAAATACAAGCTCCGTATTGGCACCTACCTGATTAACATATACAAATGGAAGGTTATTTTTAATTGCCTTTTGACTGATAATCTGATGCCTGATGTGACCCTGATTATAGGAAAAAGGTGATGCTGCAATGTTGACAACAAAATCTGGATTGAGCTGCTTTAACTCTCGCATGGGCGAGTTCGTGTAAAGCTTATCTTTGGCAAATGAGTTGGCCACAGGTTGCTCATCCCATAAATCCTCACAAATAGTAAGCGCCATTTTTTTTCCCTTAACTTCTACCAAACAAAAACTTCGGTTGGGTTCAAAGTAACGGTACTCATCAAAAACATCGTAATTGGGTAGCAGGGTTTTATGATGAACTGCCTGAATACCACCCTGACTTAACACAAAGGCCGAATTATAGAGCTTTTTACCGTGGAGTTGGTCATTAATACTAGGACATCCCACCACCGCAGTAATACTTAGGCACTTAGATGCGATAATATCAATTTGTTGTAAACACTGCTGCACAAATTCCTCACGCTCCAGTAAATCCAGAGGTGGATATCCGCAAACAGCCAGTTCTGAAAACACGATTAAATCGCAACTGTCCGCTTGGGCTTTTTCAATGCTCGTTATTATTTTTTGGGTGTTCGCCGCAAAATTTCCAACATGAAAGTTTAATTGGGCAAGTGCTATCTTCATTGTTTTGTATTATCCTAACTAAAAAATCACTCCAAAGTTAAAAACCAACCTGTTCAAATTGGCATTATCATCGATACCTTTAAAGCTCGTAACGTCGGAAAGTCCTTGGTTATAAGTAAGACCAAACATTAAATAGGCATCGCCACCGATAGAATATTGCATCCCTCCGCCAAATTGGTAGCCAAAATTAAACAGGCGCACTTCGTCGTTCATGCTTTTTCCGGATCCGTCGTTGGTTTTAATGTTTACCTGGCTCGATAAGCCAAATATACCATAGTAACTGGCGCGCTGAAAATCGTTGGTTTGGAGTTTAATACTGAGGGGTACTTCCAGATATTTTAAACGATATTCCATGGTGTAAGGTAAATTTGCAATCGGGTCTTTATATCGTAGCTTTCCTCCCGTAGTATTAATAGTTAGTCCGGTGGATAAGGCGTAATTTTTAGCAAAAAACTTATCCATCACAATACCAAAATTATAGCCCATCAGGTTCCCGTTGGTTTCTACATCGCTATTGTCCGATTTTAACCAGCTTACTTGCGGGTTCAATACAAAGGCAAATCGATAATCAGAATCTCTTCCTGATTTTGTTTGGGCAATTGCCACCGTCGATAATAAAAAAATCAATATCGATATTGAAATTATTCTTTTCATAAAATAAGGATTAAAAGATTAGTTAAGCACCTGCAAACTTAATAAAAAACACAAAAAGAATACGTATGGTTCCAAAATAGATTTTGGCGGATGGCTTAGGGCGCGACATTTACAGCTCCAAGTTAATCGCACCCTTAGGTTCAGCTACTACGTTTACGCTTTATGCTCTACGTTTTCCTGCGAATTACTGCACATTAAGCCCGCCTTCCGTACCTTTGTGCTATAAAACTAATTACTATCAATTGCAACGAGTGATACACCATAATAGGAATAATAAAGATACCTTGCGAAGCCATGTTTTTAAATAGCACATTAGCCATTACCGAACCATGCATCAACGATTTTTTCGAACCACAAAACAAAGCTGTAATCCGATCCTTTCTTGAAAAATTAAGCTTTATAGTAATAAAATAAACAGTGCTATAAACAATAACAAAAGTAAAAACGATAATTACAGCCGTTATGCTGAGATGGAAAAAACTGATGTTGTCGAAAATATTTGCTTTGAAGGATTTACCGAAACTATTGTACACAATTAGCAGGATAATAGATTTGTCGAACAAGGTGAGGTAAGAGCTATACTTTCGGGCTGTATCCCCAAGGTATTTATTAAGGGAAAGACCTCCAATAACAGGAAGCACTATCTTTATTATCAAGCTGATGACGCTTCCCCAAAAATCAAAGTCTGAATCTGTCGAGCTCATAAAAATGCCCATCCATATGGGCGTAACCACAATACCTATCATTCCGGAAATACTGGCATTAAAAATAGCACCGGGAATATTTCCTTTGGCAATGGAAACCATCACTACCGACGATGAAACCGCAGAGGGCAGTGCTGCCATAAAAAACAGGGCCAGCCACAATAGCTCAGCATCTTCGGAGTGAACCAATGGCCGTAAACAGATAACAAGGAGAGGGAACAGCAAAAAAGTGGTCAGTTGAACCAGTAAATGAAGTTTGTAGTTTAGCAGCCCTTTTTTCATGTTTTGCGGACTAAGCTTTAAACCATAAAAAAAGAAGATAAGTGAAATACCAACTGTCGTAACGGTTTCGAGATTTATTAGTCGCCAATTGCCATCCATACCCGGAAACCAATACGCCAGCGCAATCATGCAAAGCAGACCGACTATAAAACCATCTATTTTTTTTAGCATCAGTATTTCAACACTTCGTTATATTTTTGTAACTATCTGAATGTTAGAGTTTTTGATAAGTTACGCGATTTTCGCTAACCCCTTGATAATATAGCGTTTGTAAATAAGTCTAATGTCTATTATCTAAAATCTAACGGTCTATTGTATTTATTTGACGGCAAAAATAGCAAATGTATTTATACCGTGCATAATAAAGTCAGCGATTGATAGGGCTTGCGTATTTAAAACTATCAGCTCTAAAAAAAATATTTCGCATACTGTTTTTTGTTTTGTATATTTTCAAATACGATTGCCGTGGATGTTCGGCTTATAGGATAGGTATTTTGTGTTAAAATATATAATTTTGAGATGTAAAATTTTAAGATGTAAAAATGAATCTATTCGTCAATAAACTTTCGTGGATTGTTTGTCTATCATTGACTGTCACCCTTATTTCGTGCAGAGATAAAACCATGCATCCCGATGTGAGTGACATACAAGTGGCGTTTGATGTTATTCCTATCTATCAGGATATTCATGGGATAGATACCTTACAGATAGAGGAACAAGTTGCGCCATTGCTCGACAAATACCCCAATTTTATGAATGCCTACTCTCAACGTATAGTTAAATTAGGTGCACCGCAATCACCGGACTTTGCAAATCGTATGTACGGCTTCGTCACCTATCAGGCAAATAAGGATATCTATGCCAAATCGAAGGAGGTTTTTCCCGATTTCACAGATTTCCGTCGAGAATTAGAATCAGGGTTCAAGCATTACAAATATTATTTTCCTGAAGTAAGTATACCGGATATCTATTTGATGATTTCAGGTTTCAGCCAGTCGATTGCTGTGGATTCGGCATGGGTAGGCGTAAGTATCGAAAAATATTTAGGTGAAGATTGCGAGTTTTATGATTGGTTGAAAATACCCAAATACCTGCGCAAAGGTATGATAAAAGAAAAAATGGCGCCCGATGTTTTAAGAGCCATCGCATTAACCAACTACAGTTACAACAAGCAAGTGGACGATTTAATAAACAATATGGTTTATCTGGGTAAGGTGCGTTATTTTACACATCGCATGTTCCCCGACATACAAGATACCTTGTTATTTGATTACACCTCGGAGCAGATGAGTTATTCCCAGAAGAATGAAGCCAATATGTGGGCATCCTTGGTGGAATGGAAGCATCTTTTTGAAGAAGACAGGATGATGATTCAGAAATATACAGGTGATGCCCCGTTCACGTCGAACTTTGGTAATAACTCAGCTCCCAGAGCGGGCGAATTTATTGGTTATAAGATTGTGGAATCGTACATGAAGGAGAACAAAGATATCTCACTAAAAGAACTGATGGAAGAACAGGATGGCCGAAAGATACTAGCCGCCTCAAAATATCGTCCTTAATAAACAATCTGTAAATGAACCACTTATGAATGTTTTGAACCACAAAAAAAATATTCGCTTACAGATTAAACAAGCCAAACAACAATTATCGGCAGCGGAAATTACGGAGCAATCGGAAAATGTTTGGACAAAACTGGAACAGTTACCCGAATTTAAAGCCGCCAAAAACGTGCTTTGCTATTGGTCGTTCCCCTTCGAAATAGAAACGCATCAATTTATATTACGAACCTACGAGCACAAAAACATTTACTTACCCAAAGTAGTGGGCAGACATTTAACCCTTCATAAATTCAATGGCGTTGATTGCTTGCTGCGGGGCAGTTACGGCATTATGGAACCGATAGGCAATGAGTTGATTAATTTAGAGTTATTAGATTTTGCAATTGTTCCGGGAGTAGCTTTTACCGATAATGGTAAACGATTGGGACGTGGTGGTGGTTATTACGATGGACTGATGCCCAAATTAACCAAGGCACTAAAAGTTGGCGTGGGGTTTAAATTGCAACTGCTAGAGGACGTACCATGTGAACTGCACGATGTACTTTTAGATAAGATAATTATAGCAAATAAATAAAAAAGCCCCATCTCGTTTAAGATAGGGCTTAATTTTTTTGAATCAATAATTATGCTGGGTGAATAGCTTCTGTTGGACATACATCGGCACAGCTTCCACAATCAGTACAAGCTTCTGAATCAATTAAATAAATATCACCCTCAGTAATAGCATCTACAGGACACTCATCAATGCATGTTCCACATGCAATACAATCATCATTTATAACGTAAGCCATATTCTTAATGTTTATATTAATATTATTCCCCAAAAGTATTTTCTTTTTTGCTATATAAAAACAAATTTCGTCAATTTGATTTAATTTGAAATGCTTATAAATAAGGCTCGCTATTTATCGTATATTTCTCGTAATTTTGTATCTTACAAGTGTGAACCACAAAACAAACGATTTATGAAGCAAGTAGTTTTACATATCCCTGAAAATAAATATTCATTTTTTATGGAACTAGTTAAAAGCCTGCAATTTGTTAAAGTATCAGACGAAGGCAAACTGACTAAAAAACAACATGAATTTGTTGAAGGGACTAAAAAATCTCTCGAACAAGTGGAACAACATTTAAAAGGTGAAATTAAGTTGAAAACGGCAGACCAACTTTACAATGAGCTTTAACATTTACACCACCGATTTTTTTGAAAAGGAATTGAAAAAACTTTCCAAAAAGCACTCATCTGTAAAAAATGATTACAAGGTTCTGATTGAAAACTTAAAAAAAAACCAAAACAAGGACAACCACTTGGTAAAGATTGCTATAAAATAAGAATGGCAATAACTTCAAAAAGCAAAGGAAAAAGTGGAGGTAGCCGCATTATTACCTGTGTTAAAATTACAACAGATACAGTTTTCCTACTTTCTATTTTCGATAAAAGTGATAAGGATAGCGTTTCAGATAATGAACTGGATGGTCTACTTAAAAATGCAGGTCTATTATAAATTACACAGCTCTTATCTTTTCAAACCCTTACGATTTATCATCTCTTATATACTCCCAACAAATCCAGCGCAATATAGGCCATAAGCCCTACGGATGTTTCCAGCGAGGATTCGTTAAGATTAAATCCCGGGGTGTGCAAACCGCCTGTATGCACATCCTTATCCTGCTTAACGCCAAAGCGATAAAAAGTACATGGATAGGCTTGGGTGTAATAGCCAAAATCTTCGGCCGTCATCCGGATATCCATGTTATGCACATGTTCTTGCCCTAAATATTTTTGGGCTGCCCCAAAAGCTTTTGCGGTTACTTTTGCCTCATTGGTCACCACAGGGTAGCCATCATTAATCTTTACCTCGCAGGTGGCACCCATGCTTGCAGCCATCTCTGTTGCAATTTTATGTATTTGCACTTTCAGTTTGGCTCTCCATTCTTCGTTCATGGTTCGCAGTGTTCCGGCTATCTCTACCTTTTCGGGAATAATATTGGTAGCACCGTTGGCAATTACTTTTCCAAAGGATAGCACTGTGGGAATATTGGCCGGAACGATTCGGCTGACCACTTGCTGCAGGGCAACGATAATATGCGAGGCTATCAGTACAGTGTCGGTTAAGGTATGCGGCATGGCAGCATGGCCGCCCTTGCCTTTGATAGTTAAATATACCTCATCACCCGAAGCCATGTACATGCCTTCCTTAAAACCTACATCGCCTGTGGCCATATCGGGCAACACATGCTGGCCAATGATAATTTCCGGTTTGGGATTATCCAAAGCGCCCTCTTCCATCATTAGCTTGGCACCGCCCGGAAAAGATTCCTCGCCAGGCTGAAAAATCAGAAGAACCGTACCCTCCCACTGCTCTTTCAACTCATTCAATATCCGGGCTGTACCCAATAAAGATGCCGAATGTGCATCGTGACCGCAGGCGTGCATCACTCCTTTATTGCACGATTTAACCTGATTATCGGCACTCTCCTCAATGGGCAGCGCGTCCATATCGGCACGCAGGGCTATCACCTTTCTATCGGGGTTTTTACCTTTAATTACTCCAACAATACCCGTTTTCACATAGCCAGCTTTGTACGGAATACCATATTCATCTAACTTGGAACAGATATATTTTGAAGTATTAAATTCCTGAAACGACAATTCCGGGTTTTCGTGTATATGTCGACGTATATCGATTATCTCGGGATAATATTTTTTGGACAGTTGTATTACGGTTTGCTTTAAATCCATGATGGTATTTTAAAAATGCAATATTAAAATTTAACGATGCAAATATACTACATATACCCTTAAATTCATTTCTTTCAGACAACCCGATATACACAAAAACAGACTGTCATAAATGACAGTCTGTTTTTTAATAATTTGGCAATACCTATTTCCAAGGATCGTTCTGCGTCAAACTTGGATTTGAATCCAGCTCCTGCTGAGGGATTGGGAAATGCGCATGTTTTGCTTCATAGCCCCTTGCACCTAACTTGGCGGCAGCATCGCCCCACCGCACCAAGTCGTAATATCTAAACCCTTCAAAGGAGAGTTCGGCTGTTTTCTCATATTTAATATCTTCCATTGTTAGTGAAGTTACTTGGTCATACCCTGCCCGTTCTCTAACTTTATTGAATTCAATAACCGCTTTTGCTTCCTGACTATCTTTTAAATAAGCTTCCGCTGCCAATAACAAAACTTCGGCATATCTCATCACACGGAAATTAGTTCCATAGTTTAACTCTGGAGTAGCATCCATATCTGTTTCGTCCTTCCATGTGCCATATTTAAATCGGATTTTACCCTCATTCTGCCAACCATCAGGAGTTTTTGAAGTTGGATACAAGGTTCTGAAATCAAGCGTATCCATTAAAGAAACATCCCTACGAGGATCATCAGTTTTAAAATAATCATAAATAGCCTGTGTGGGTTGGTTATGCCCCCATCCGCCAAGCAAATCAGATGTTCCACCATTTAAATCCCTATACCCACAAAGTTGCCAGTGAATATTATTTTCCTGCTTACGATCTTGTCCCCACTGAAAGGTGTTGTTACCCCAAGTGTGACCTTCGGTAGTTACATACCCCAATTCAAACAAAGACTCCTCGCCATACTCATTTTCGTGTCGTAGTACCCTATCGAAATCATCCACTAAACCATATTGATTAGATGCTATTACAGAACCTAAAATAGTAGCAGCTTCACCATATTTTTCCTGGAATAACAATGCTTTTCCATGCAATGCCAAAGCAAAACCTTTTGTAATCCTCCAGGCATTGGACGTACCCATAATATCCTTTTTCAAAGGTAAATCAACTGCTGCCTCCTTCAAATCTTTCTCTATTTGGATATAAATATCAACAACCGAAGATTTCTCAACATAGTATTCAGCAGGTGTTTGCTCTGCCAGTACCAACGGAACCTCTCCAAAAAGGTTAACCAATTCAAAATACACATAGGCCCTTAAAGCTTTTGCCTCGGCAACAACTTTCTTCTTTTCGGGGGTATTTGGATCCACCTTGGCAATAACAACATTGGCGCGATAAGCTGCAAAATATAACCGTTTCCAGATACCGTATAATTTAGTATTGGATGGGGTATTTTCAAAAAGATTAATCAACTGATACTCTGGTTGATCACCGACATCTGAACCACATGCGTTCACTTCATCTGTTATAACTGTTTTAACATGCCACAAACTTTCCCAGTCCACAGCATAACACCCTTGCAGCATATCGTATACTGCTGCAATAGCCGATATACATTCATCATCGGTTTGATAAAACTCATCTTGCGACTTAACGCCCTTTTGCTCAATTTCGAGCCAACTCTCAGAACAAGCTACGCTTGTACTAACAATTAGCATAAATACTAAAATTTTAAATATTATTGATTTCATTTTTTACAGATTTAAGTGGTTAGAATGAAACAGATAGACCAAACATTAATTTACGTGGCGTAGGATAAACTCCTCGGTCGATACCAAGACTATTATCATTGCTGGAACCAGCAACAGGATCCATTCCTTTATATTTTGTAAAGGTGAAATAATCATCTAATGATACGAACACTCTCACATTTGATAAATAAACATATTGCAAGGCTGATTTAGGGATCGAATATCCTAATTGAATCTGTTTGATTCGCATAAAATCACCATCTTGAACCATTAAATCACTTGCATAAGTTTTTACATCAGCAGAAGCTTTTGGCATAGATGCAGTTGTATTATCCGGAGTCCATCGATCCTCATAAAAAGAATACAGCCTATTTGACGTTAAACGGTCTGTACGCATCCAGCCATAAACAATTTGGTTTCCGGCTTGTCCTTGAATCAAAACATTCAAATCGAAACCTTTATACTCTCCAAACAAGCTAGCTCCGTACATAATATCGGGATGTGGATCTCCCAGGTTAACCCTATCATCATCCGTTATACCATCTTTACCATCTGTATCCACAAAAATTGGATCACCAGTGGTTTTATCAATACCGTTAGTTTTATATCCTCTAAAATACCAAATAGGCTCGCCTACTTCAAACGCGGTAGCTCCAACCCACGAACCTGTTCCAATACTTGTACCGTTAATACGTGGTGTAGGGGAATTTAAACCTGTAACCTCATTTTTAAGTGTGGTTATATTTACATTGGCGCCATATTTAAATTCGCCTCGTCTATTTTGATAACCTAAACCTAACTCAACACCACTATTTTTAAGATCTCCAGCGTTAACAATTGGAAAATTATTACCTGCTGTTGAGGGGAATTGACCCGCTAACAAAAGATCATTTGTTTTTTTAACAAAATAATCGAATGTTAAAGAGAATTTACTATCCCATCCTCTGATGTCGATACCTAAGTTGGTTTGCTCGCTGGTTTCCCAAGTCAAATCAGGATTTGGCAAAACACCGGGTTCAGCCACAGTTATAAAACCGCCGCCAGGTCTTGGGTACCTAAGCCCTTCGGTAACAATGGTTGAGGTATATTTGAACTGCCCTATGCTTTTAATAGCCTGAATACTACCATTCTGTCCCCAACTACCTCTTATTTTAACCCAATTAATAACTGATTCGGGGAAAAAATCTTCTTCGCTAAGGTTCCATCCTACCGAAAAGGAAGGGAAAGTACCAGCAATACCATCTTTAGGTACATTTACGGTTGAGGTTAAGTCGCGTCGTAAAGTAGCTTGCACCATGTAACGGTTTTTATAATCGTACGATGCACGTCCAAAATAGGAAACCAAACGATCTGGATTTTCATTTCCCGTAACGTTATCCTCATCGCGGCCTGTAAAATCGTGTTCTGCAAATTTATCACCTTCTCCGGACATTTCGGCAGAAGAACTATTTAAGTACCTCCATGTCGACTCTTGGGCTGACATACCCAAAACCACATTTATATTTCCGCTATTAAATTTATGGTTATAAGTGGCAAAATTCTCCCATTGCCATTGATAATACCTCCCCCAGTTATCATTCACTGCTAATTTATTATTATTTCTTTCCACTGAATAATAATACCGTGGTGTCCAGTTGTGAAAGTTTTCATACGAGTAATCAATTCCAGGACGCGAAGTAATGGTTAAACCTTTAAAAGGCGTTACTTCCAGCGCAACTGATCCAATAACTTTGTCAATGACTGTTTCCCCGTTAGCAATCTCCATTTGAATAAATGGATTAACCATTTCGCCCTGGATATATTTGGAAATTCCATATACATTACCGTCAGCATTTCTCACAACATTACCTCCATTATCACCTGCAATTATATCCTTAACATGTTGCGGTTCTTTTCCCTGTTCATAACTTGTTGGAGTTAATGGGTCAATTAGCATTGCAGTTCCGATTAAACCTCCAAACTCATTATCTTCGCTTAAGGAAGAGCGTTTAGTTCTTGCATAAGTCATTCTGGTAGAAACTTTCATCCAGGACTTTACATTGTGATCCACATTTAAACGTGCGGACAATCTATCAAATTTTGATTTGTCGCCACCTGTTATACCCTCCTGTGAGAAGTAAGATATGGAAGTGAAATAGTTTGTTTTTTCTGAGCCACCAGCAAACGAAAGGTTATGATTCATAATTGGTGCATTTGAGAACATCTCTCCAAGCCAATCTGTTCCTATTTGATCTGTTGGAACTGGTAGGTTCTCTGCTTTCAAATAACCAGCCTCATTCTGAAATTGCCCATATTCTTTGCCATTCATTAACCGTGGCATATCTCCCGGACTTTGGATACCGTACTTTAGATTATAGGTAACTACTCCAGCCTTGCCATCTCCACTTTTGGTTGAAATAATAATTACACCATTACCACCTTCAGCTCCATAAATGGCCGATGAAGCTGCATCTTTTAACACCTCCACTGAAGCAATATCATCAGGCGAAATACTATTGATGTCATTCATACGAACACCGTCAACAATAAATAAAGGGTTCGAGTCGCTGTTGGAACCTGCACCACGAATACGTACCTTCATACCAGCACCTGGCGAACCCGATTCGGGCAAAATGAAAACTCCGGGAGTTTTTCCTTGCAAGGCTTCTTCAACCCTGCCAACTGACATGTTTTCCATGTCTTTGGCATCGATGCTTGAAATAGCCCCAGTAACCAAACTCTTTTGTTGAACTCCATAGCCGATAACTACAACTTCATCCATATCAATTGTTTCCTCAACCAAAGAAACATTGATAGTTGATTGGTTATTTACAGGTACTTCCTGTGCAATAAAACCAATAAAACTAAAGATTAAAACATCATCGTTAGATGCGGTAAGATTGTAACTTCCGTCAACATCTGTAATGGTACCTTGTACTGTACCTTTTATGGCTATAGTAACACCAGGCAACGAAGCACCTTTAGCATCTGTTACAGCGCCGGTAATTGTTTTTGTTTGAGCCATCACCAGCGTAAAGTTAAACATGGCCAGCAATACTATTACTGATTTAAACAGCCAACGCAGTTTGGTTTGCTTAATGCAACTACTTGAGCGTAATTGCGTTTTTAAAATAGATTTTTCCATAATTTTCAATTTTAATTGATTCAATTCTATTTATTTATTAAAAATTCTACTTAGAAACCGGGGCTTGGGTCCAATCAAACTTTCCAATTTCGTTTTAAGCTCTTTATTTATATCATAGGCATACTGTCTTTTAAATTAACATTCTTTAAGTCTAATCTTTAAACCATTAACCTAACTCAATACTTACACTCAACTTCCTAATAGATTTTTGTTATTTTTGCACCTTTAATTGATTCAATTCCATTTATTGGACTTGTATTCGGGGATGGGAAGATGGGTCCAATCAGACTTCCCGTCTCTTTTTTACATTCTTATTCCTACTAATTGTAATTAGATTTCCATTTTCACCTTTTGATTTAATCACCTCAATATATACTGATTAACTTTAAAACTATTTACTTGCCCAATTGCGCATCCACACCACCTACTAAGTAGATTAAAGGGGCATTCCAGTTTATAGCGACCTCATTTGTTGAGTAACTACAATCCAAATCCACATAAGACTTGGCGGGCAATAGACTTCTTTGCGCATCAGGACAATCTGTTAAAACAACGGTATTGGGCCCACCCACCAGGAAACCTGGAACTGGTTCCGCTATACCATCAGCCGCCGATGGCCGATGGTGAATATTCATTACTTTTTTATGACCGAAGCCTGTTACAAAGCAATACCCGGTAGCATTTCGACCTAAAATATAATCAAGGTCGGACAATGCTGAATCTAGATATTTTGTATTACTTGTAAGTTTATGTGCAAAAAGTTTTACCATACCCTCATTGACAACTTGCGAATTACTTCCCCACTCAAAAACATTAATACTCACTCCATAAGGTGCTGTTTGAGAAAGGGAGACCAAACTGTCCGCTAAAATGAAAAAATCTTGCTCTATTTGATTCGTCCAAAGTGTGTCGGGAATATTCCCCCTATTATCTAGCAATGAATAAACACCCAAAGTGCGTACGTCAGTCCAGTTGGGGACTTTAGGTTTGCTATAAAAACGCTTAGCTTGTGCGAGATACTCTCCCTTGCCCGTAGCTAAGTAGAGTTCTGATGCAGCCCAAAACCACTCATCATCCATCATATCATCTCCATAGGCTCCTGTTTCGATATCTTTTGGTTGCTCATACAAAACATCGGGATTTAGCAATGCCCATTCCCAGGCTTTAACAGATTTCTCTAAAGCTTCCTTAGCCAATTGAGAGAAATCCTCACCATAAGATCTTAAAACCATGGAAGCATGTGCTGTTAAAGCTGCATAATTTAATGAAGCAGAAGTACTTTTGGCAACCACATACCTATCATTAACTGCATCTTTTGGCATGATCATCTCCTCAAACTTTTTAGTTGTAAGTTTATGATATACGCCACCATCATTAGGATCCTGCATGGTAATAAACCAGCGGAAATTATAGAGCGTTTCAGTGAGCAAGTCGGGTATACTATCTTGAAAATCAGGAATTCCAATTTCCAAAGAGGCATAATAATCTGGGAAATCCTCCAATGCACGAAACAGGGTGTATGTGGTAATACCGCTATTCACAACGTATTTGTTATAATCGCCAGCGTCATACCAACCCATAGGAGAAGATATGACGGTTCCCTCAGTCCGCAACTCATCTGCCGCTGAAGAATGAATATACACAACGGTATCAGGATGACCAGCAGCCCTGGACCACTTATCCCCACATGCAGAATCGATAGCCATTCCCGATCTATTAAAATAAAGCGCTTTAATGGCGGCCTTAGGCAGGTCTGTATAAGGATTCTGAGAAACGGAAAATGGATATTCCTTCCCTTTTACCAAAATTCTATAATCGCCTGGTTGATTAAACTCGCTAAAATTCACTTTACGAACCGCATCACCACTCAACTCCCAAAACAATGGGGCGTCAGGTACAAGCTTCAGAACCACTTCCTCTTTATCATTAAGAATAATGAATTCATCAACATCAGGTGAAACAAGAGCCCGTTTCAAACCATCTGTTATATAACCTACTTGGTTATACAAAACGGGGATTTGAACTTCTTTGCTTTTACTATCACATGCAGTTAGGATAATGAATAATAGCCATAACCAAGAGGTGATTTTAAGTAGTTTCATAATTTTAGTGTTTTTGCGGCTTTTAATATCCATACTTATTTAAAATGATTAAATACAATGTTAAATATTATCCCATTATTATTTCTACGGAATATTCACCTTTGGGCATAATGGGAATAAGATTTCCATTGATTTTCTTACCATCCACTATCAACTCTTTTACCCCTTTTGATACACTTGAAGGATTACTCACTTTAATTTTAAAAGTCGCTTCTCTGAATTTTCTAGTTACTCCATACCCTTTCCAATCACTTGGCATGCAAGGATCCACAATTAAGCCATTGTAATCAGGACGAACCCCAAGTATGTACTGCGTGATGGTATAAAAATTCCAAGCGGCAGTACCCGATAACCAGGAATTCTTTGCTTCGCCGGGCTTAAATGCATCTTTACCGGCAATCATTTGCGAATAAACGTAGGGTTCCGTTTTGTGCAGTTCACTTATATCTTCGAGATATGCAGGACAAATCTTTTTAAAATATTCCCACGCCCTGTCGGCATTCCCTTGCTTTATCTCTCCAATCATTATCCATGGATTGTTGTGGCAAAAAACACCTGCATTTTCTTTGTATCCCGGGGGATAAGATGATATTTCGCCATATTCCTTAATATATTCTGAGAACGGCGGATTGTTTAATACAATGCCATATTCACTATCGAGGCGTTCTTTTACTGAATCCAAGGATTTTACGCACATGCCTTCCTCTTTGCCTATCTCAGCCATGGTACACCAGCCCTGCGACTCAATAAATATTTGACCTTCTGTATTTGCTTTGCTTCCTATTTTTCCTCCGTAAAAATCATAAGCTCTCAGAAACCAGTCTCCATCCCAACCATGTTTCTTAACTGCATCAACCATAGCATCTACATGGCTTTGGGCACGTTCGGCCTCTTTATTTTTACCTAAAACATTACAGAGCTCAATATAATCGCGGCCATACACTACAAATAGGCCAGCAATCATTAATGATTCAGCTTTTGAACCTTCAACTTTATAAGCTGTGGTTTGATAGGATTCATTGGGGTCGGTGGAGAAACAATTCAGATTAAGACAATCATTCCAATCCGCACGGCCAATAAGAGGAAGACCATGAGGTCCCAAATGATTAATTACATGATCAAATGAAACAGTTAGGTGATCGAACATGGTTTTAGCTATTGACATATCATTGTCAAAAGGTACCATTTCGTCCAGAATAGTAAAATCCCCAGTTTCCTTGATGTAACTTACAACACCCAGTATTAACCACATGGGATCGTCGTTAAAACCTCCTCCGATATCATTATTTCCGCGCTTAGTTAAGGGTTGATATTGATGATAACAACCTCCGTCGGGGAACTGTGTTGAAGCAATATCGATAATGCGTTCGCGAGCTCTTTCTGGTATTTGGTGTACAAAGCCTATTAAATCCTGATTAGAATCACGGAAGCCCATCCCACGCCCAATACCACTCTCGAAATAAGATGCCGAACGCGAGAAGTTAAAAGTAACCATACATTGATACTGATTCCAAATATTGACCATACGGTCCAGTTTATCATCGCCTGAATTAAGTGTGAAAACATTCAGCAATTCATCCCAGTGTACTTTTAGCGCATCAAAAGCTGCATCCACTTTTGCCGTTGTATCAAATTTAGCAAGTGTGACTTTTGCTTTGGTTTTATTAATTACTCCTTTGCTCTCCCATTTTTCATCTTCTGCATTCTCTACATAACCCAAAACGAAAACAAAATCTTTGGTTTCGCCTGGTTTTAATTCTACTTCGATGTAATGCGATGCAACCGGTGACCATCCGTGTGCTACACTCATACCTGATTTTCCTTCTTGCACCTTTTGTGGCTCATCAAAACCGTTATAGAGTCCCATAAATGTTTCCCTATCGGTATCATAACCATCAATAGCTGCATTTACCGAATAATAAGCATAATGATTGCGTCGTTCTCTGTATTCTGTTTTATGATAGATTGTTGATCCTTCAATTTCAACTTCACCTGTGGAGAAATTACGCTGGAAGTTCTCCATATCAGTAGCTGCGTTCCAAAGTGCCCACTCCGTAAAGGAGAATAACTTTAGTTTTTTTGTTTTTGCTGAATGGTTGTTCAGGGTTAATTTCTGAACCTCTGCCCAAGTTTTCATTGGTACAAAACACAGCACTTCAGCAGTAACCCCATCTTTTTCACCTTTAATTTTGGTGTAACCCATTCCGTGCCTACATTCGTAGTTATCCAAAGGCGTTTTGCACGGTTTCCAGCCGGGCGACCAAACAGACTCACCATCTTTAATATAAAAATATCGACCCCCATTATCCATAGGAACGTTATTGTAGCGGTACCTTGTAATCCGTCTAAACTTTGCATCTTTATAAAAAGAATACCCTCCTGCCGTATTTGAGATCAATGAGAAGAAATCCTCATTACCCAGATAATTTATCCAGGGCCAAGGTGTTTGAGGAGTTGTAATTACATACTCCCTATTCTCATCATCAAAAAAACCGTATTTCATAAATTAACTATTAAAAAAATCCAACATTTGTAATACTAACTATCTATATCTGTTACATTCACTTCTTGCATTCTTCGCCTATTTAGCTCTGTAGTTATCTCATTCATTTTCTGCAAATTCAGTGGGTATAACATCATTAAACCGGCTCCCAAAACAGCAATAACGGATGGCACCCAGCTCATAAGCATTATTATTCCAGGAACTGCACCTTCAATAGCTACCGAATCTTGGCCATCATAATGAAAAGAAGCCAACACCAATCCTATAATTGCACCTGCCACTCCTCCACCAAATTTTGTTGAAAAAGATCCTGCCGAATAAATTAACCCTGTCGCTCTTCGTCCGTTTACATATTCAGAGTAATCGGCTACATCGCCCAACATGGCAAAAAACAGTGTTGGGAAGATGGCAGCTCCAAATTCCGATAAAATTCCAATGGAGAAAATACTGAAAATATTTTCGGGTCCACAAAAGGACAATAAAGCATTAATGCCCCCTGAGAAAATAAAAGCGTAAATAAAAAGATTTCGTTTCCCATACCGTCGAGCCAGTGCCGAAGTCACCATAGCCCCGCCAATAGATGCAACCATAAGAGCTACCATATAGGAGGCTGACAATAATTGATCGTGTAAGTAGTGTGTAAAATAGATAACTACAATACCCTGCTTTATGGAGTTGTAAACCTGAAACAGCAAGCCTATGAAAAGCAAAACGACCCAAGGTTTATTTTTTACAAGATCAAGAAGATCCTTTTTTAAATTACTTTGCTGTGTTTTAAGAGGTTTAATACGCTCTTTAGTTGAATAGAAGGTGACGAGTAGCGAAAGTACCAAAAAAATAGACAATATATACATGGCATTACTATACCCTTTTTTTTGATCGATAACTACAATACTCGCTTCACTAACATTTGCCTCTCCTTCCACAATAAATGAGTACTCTTGATTGGCTTCCATGGAAAAGCTCTTTCCTTTTGTAGCTATATTAAGTGAATCAGGCAATTCATTATTTGCCCAGCTAAATAATGCAAGTCCATTTTCTGTTTTGACATTAACATTCTCCACACTGTTTGGAACGGATATGGTAACTTCATATTTCTCTTTGGCCAGCTCGTTAACTCTAACATCTGGGTCGATATTACCAAAATAGACAACTAGAAAAAGGAGAGCGCCTTGCACCAACATGCCACCTGCAAAAGCCCCCACCATCCGATATGAGCCTAAACTTGTTCGTTCCTTATCGTCACCCGACATAACAGCCATCAATGCACCATAGGGAATATTATTGGCCGTATAAACTAATGTGAAGATGATATATGTGGAATATGCATATATAATTTTTCCATTGGCACTTAAATCGGGGGCTGTAAATAATAAGGATAACATAGCTCCCAAAGGCAAGGCAGTCCAAAGAATCCACGGTCTAAACTTTCCATATTTTGAGTTAGTTCTATCTCCAATAACGCCCATAGCCACATCGCTAATGCCATCGCTAAATCTAGCAACAAGCATTAAAAGCCCAACTGCAGCGGGGTTAATCCCGAACACATCGGTATAAAAGATGAATAAAAAAGTTGAAATACCACGCCATGCAATATTTGCTGCACCATCACCCAATGCATACCCAATCTTTTCCCGAATAGATATCTTTTTTTCCATTTTGGTCATACAATCATTTTACACTAAAAAATTGAGTATTTCTTTCCTTGTTTTCTCATACACCTCTCGGCTAAATAAATACAGCTGTGCGGGCTTATGAGCAACGCCTTGTTGCTTCTCGTTCAAGGGAATAAGATATTTCATCCTAGCTACCTTTTTACGGAAATTTCTTTTATCAAAGGTGGTATCCAAAATAATTTCATATACTTTTTGCAACTGCGAAAGCGTGAACTTATCCGGTAGTAATTCAAATCCAATCGGCTCGTGCAACAATTTACTACGCAAGGCTTTTAAAGCCTCTTCTAGAATTAAATTATGGTCAAAGGCCAAACTTTTCACCTCGTCAACCGGCAGCCATTTAATGTTTCTTCCTTTCCACTCTAGGGTTACTTTTTGGGTAGCCAATAATGCGAAAAAACCAATTGAAACAATTCTTTTATCTGGATCTCTACCATCATGTAATAACCACTTACGGTCATTCTCCTTCTTTAGTCGATCGGGTGATGCAAAAGTTTTAAATTGTTCCAGATATATATCAGCCAGCCCAGTTAGGTCAAACAAAATCCTATCCGCTGCTTCAACTATGGTTTCCTCCTCAAAAATATGATTCCCTGTTAAAGTCAAATCCGAGAAATCTACCACTCCATCATCATTGGTTAGTGTTCTTTCAACAACTAATACATTTAACTTATCAAAGTCAAAACCGAATATTACACAATCTACTGATATATAATTATTTAATACACGCATTTGCGTCATTTTTTTTTGTGTTAATACTTAATATTGCTAAACAAACAAACCTTAGTGTCTTTATTACACTTTATAAATACAGTTGCGAATGTATAACTTTATTTTAAAAAAAACAAATTTTAATGTAAACTTGTTAAAAAACACTAAAAGCGATTCCATTTTGAATGCTTGCAAAACCTTATTACGTAAAGTACTTTATATCAACCAATTGTTTTATTAATTTCAAAATACTTAATTATTACCATTGCAGCATACCTTGAAAAATTTACAACTTTAGAAAATCCATATGGATGTAGAATATCATACTAGCATATAAGAAAATAAACTTTATTAAACGCAACACCAAAGCATACTGGGGTTAGTGAAAGTTAATTCCTGCATTGCAAGGACAAATTATTCTAAATTGGCTATTTTTACACTAAAAAAATATGGCACACACGCACAACCACAATCATGATGATCACCATGAACACCATCTTCCCGAATTAAGAGGGACGACTTTATTTGTTGCCATCTTGTTAAATGTGCTTATCACCGTTGCACAAATTGTAGGAGCTATTTTTAGTCATAGCCTCTCGCTGATGACGGATGCCTTGCATAACCTATCCGACGTAATGGCTTTAGGGCTCAGTTATGTGGCCAACAGATTGGCCAAAAGGAAACCTACACAAAAGCAATCGTTTGGCTACAAGCGTGCCGAGATACTGGCTGCGTTTATTAATGCATCAACTCTTTTGGGTATATCTCTTTATTTAATTATTGAAGCGGCGGAACGCATCTTCACTTCTAAAAATGTAGAGGTGGGTGGAGAAATAGTCATGTGGCTGGCCGGATTTAGTATCATAGCCAATGGATTAAGCGTACTGCTGATACAAAAAGATGCCAAAAGCAGTATGAATATGAAAGCTGCTTATCTGCATCTATTTTCGGATATGCTCACTTCTATTGCTGTTTTGATAGGAGGATATTTAATGAGCCGTTTTGGTTGGTTCTGGGTAGATAGCGTTTTATCGGTGGGCATTGCCATTTATCTAATTGTAACTAGCTGGAGCCTTGTGATTGGTGCCACCCAAGTACTGATGCAATTTACGCCAAAGGGTATTGATTTGGATAAGATTACAGAAAGACTTAGCAAGGTGCCGGGAGTGAAAAATATCCATCATGTGCACATATGGCAGCTCACCGACCACGAAATTCATTTTGAGGCACATGTGGATTGTGCCGACGATTTAAAGATATCAGAAGTAGATAAAGTGTTGGATGAGATTAGAGCTTTATTGCATCACAATTTTCATATCCACCATGCTACCTTGCAGCCCGAGTATCGTGTGTGTGATGATAAATCGCTGATTGCACATGGATAAACAGGGAGGCTTTCCAACCTCACTTCGATCGCTTCGGGTATCATGGAAAACCAAGAACGGATTCTGCCTTATTTTGAGAGAACAAAAAAGGCGTCCTAGGACGCCTTTTTTTATTATTGAATTTACTTCCTAATTTAACAGCTCTGCTAATCTTTCTTCCAACTGAGCTCCTCGTAGGTTCTTGGCTATGATATTTCCTTCTTTATCCAATAACAATGTAAATGGGATGCCGGTTACACCGTAGGTATTGGCAACGGCACCATCGCCATCAATTACCTGTGTCCAAGTCAAACCGTCATCTACAATGGCTTTTTTCCAAGCTGCAGAGTCACGATCCAAAGAAACACTAAGTATATCAAATCCTTTATCGGAATACTTATTAAAGGCTTTCACTACGTTAGGATTTTCCTGGCGACAAGGGGCACACCATGATGCCCAAAAATCGACCAATACATATTTTCCTTGCAACGACGACAAGGCTACACTTGCACCATTAACAGACTCCAAAGTAAAGTCAGGAGCAACAGCCCCAATTTTTGTAGCTTTATCTGCATCGGCGGCCTTTTGCAATGGCTCCATAGCCTTTTTAAGGTCAGCAACATATTTGCTCTCGCCCAAGTTGGCTTCGAATTTAGCCACAAGCTCCTTAAACTCTTCTATTTCAAATTCATTCATCGCCTGTAATGCCATATGGGCACCCACCACATTATTTGTATTGTTTTTGATAAAATCCAAGAAATAAGCTTTTTGCTCTTCCATTAATTGCGAAACTTCTTCTCTTAAACTTTCCATACTAGCCTCATCGCCAGTAGAAACCGCCTTTTGATATTCCGAGTTTATTTGTTCCAAACGTGCTGATCCAGGAACACCTTTTACAAAGGAAGAATAAATATCGTTTATAGAAGAGCCTGTTACTTCTGCTTCTTGAATTTTTTCTACATCAATTACCATATTCATCTTTGCATTTTCGCCAAAAAACACAACGGGATTGCGGTTGCCGTCAATAAAAATAAAATATAACTGCGGTTCGTCAAACGTACCTTTAAAGGTAAATTTGCCCTCTTTAATTTCGGCAGTGTCCAAGGGGGTAGGCTTTCCGTCTGCCAATTTGCTTAGCACAGCCTTACCATTGGTGCTTCCCTTAACGGTTCCGTTAATAGTATAGGTTGATGGTTGGCATGCTACAAACATAATGGCAACAATAGCCATCCAAAATAAATTTTTCATCCGATAATAATTATTTGTTATTTAATTGTTTTAAAGTATTTATTCATAAGCTCTTGCGCTGCGGTAAAAGAACTTACTTCTTCGTTCAGCACTCTTTGTTTATAGATTTGGGTAAGTTCAGCAAGTTCGGGATTGTTATAAAAATTAGATTTTAAACTTTCGTTAATTGTCTCAAACATCCAATATTGCGATTGCTCGTTTCTGCGATGCGCAAAGTAACCGCTCTTTTTGGTGTTTTCAACATATTCGTTTACCATATCCCAAATTTCGGGAATACCGGTTTTTTCAATCGCTGAACAAGTTGTTACTTTGGGTATCCATCCCGATTGTGCGGGCGGAAAAAGATGCAGGGCATTGGCATATTGCCTTTTTGCCAGTTCGGCTCGCCTAACATTGTCGCCATCGGCTTTGTTAATAGCTATGGCGTCGGCCATTTCCATAATGCCTCGTTTAATCCCCTGTAATTCATCGCCGGCACCGGATAACATTATCAGCAAAAAGAAATCGACCATCGAATGTACCGCTGTTTCCGACTGCCCTACGCCCACTGTTTCGATAAAAATAGTATCAAAACCGGCCGCTTCGCAAAGGATAATCGTTTCGCGCGTTTTACGTGCCACCCCTCCCAACGAACCAGCCGAAGGCGAAGGACGGATATAGGCATTCTTTTGACCCGAAAGTTCCTCCATGCGAGTTTTGTCGCCCAAGATACTGCCTTTGGATCTTTCGCTACTGGGGTCAATGGCCAGTACGGCCAGCTTACCTCCCTGCCTAATGAGGTGCATTCCCAAGGTTTCGATGGTGGTGCTTTTTCCGGCACCCGGTACTCCGGTAATACCCAAACGGATAGACTTACCTGTATAAGGCAGGCATCGCTCAATGATTTGCTGCGCAATAAGCTTATGTTCCGGCAGCGCACTTTCCACAAGGGTTACCGCCTGACTCAACAGGGTTATGTCACCTTTTCTGATACCTTCAACAAAAGCATCCACACTGGGCATCTTCCTGTTCTTGTTCAGAAATCGCTCAGCAGCTGCTTGGTTAACTGTTTCAGTGTGAATCACGCCTTTGTTTACACGTAAATTTTTAAAATTAAGTTCGTTTTCGATATGATGGTGATTTTTGCTACTCATTTCTCAAAAGTAAAATTTATGCGAACTTACAGTTTTTAGTTTACTTTACATCGCCTTGAATTCTTAACAAGATATTGCTAGCCATGGGATCGTTTGTGATAACGGTAACCGACTTATTTTGTCGTCCTGTTTTACCCGCAGAGTTAAATTCCGCTTTGATAGTAGTTTTTTCGCCGGGAGCAATAACCGTTTTTTCAGGAGTTATAGCTGTACAGCCGCATGATGCTTTCACCTTACGGATAATTAAGTCTGATTTCCCCTCATTAGTAATCACATAAGCATGCGAAGCATTTTCGCCTTGCTTAATCTCTCCAAAATCAAATACCTTATTATCTACATTAATTTTGGGGGCTTTGTCTTTTTCCTCCTGACTCCAACTGGCAAAATCTTCCTGAATATTAGCATTGATACTCAGGCGGTCTTTATAATTGACCTCACCGTCGAGTTTCAAAAAAATCTGATCATAAACAAAACCCCATTCTTTGTTTATTCCAGCATCATAGGTAGCCGTAATTTTACCCTCCTGACCCGGTTGTAACATTTGAGGTGTTGCTTTCATACTCAAATGCGACGGCACTCTGTCAAAATCAATACTTACCGGCTTGTCCGAACTGTTAATCAATTCAACCTCCTCACTCTTTTTTTCATTGGGTCCGATACGGGTAAAGCTAATATGCGTACTTTTAAAGCGCAACGAGCCTACGGTGCGAGGATATAGATCTTCAACAGTTTGTGGCCGTGAACTTACGTTTCCGGTAATACGAAGCACGGTATTGGCTTCTTCGGTGTTAGCAGTAACAGTAATGGTTTTATTAAAATTACCCGGACGGTTTGCCGGATCAAATATTGCCTTTACATATCCTTTGGCTCCAGGCGCAATAGGCTGTTTACTCCACTCGGGCGAAGTACAACCACACGAAGCCCTCACATTATGAATAACCAATGGCAGACTGCCCGTATTGGTAAAATTAAACGAGTGTTCTATTTTTCCTGCCTCTTCTTTCACGTCGCCAAAATCGTGAATAGTTTCACTAAAGGAAAAAGCTGGCTTAGCATGTTGAGCCCATGAGGCAAATGTACACGTTAAGGCAAATGCAAATAAAAATATTTTTTTCATCTCTTACTTATTATTTATTTCTGAAAGATTGAATAATGGATGCCTAAATCAATTTGGAGAACACATAAAAAAAATGTTACCTCCCGTGAGATAAGCCATATCATAAAAAGCCTCGTTTTTCCGAAACTCTTTTAATTTTCAATAGTTTAAACAACAATCCCATACTTTAGATTGCGGCAATATATTTTATAAAAACGATACAAATTTAATAAAACAAAAGTAGTTAATGCGCCATTTTTATGTGAATTAACATCATTTTAACGCCAAATATAGTATAAAACAAAGTTGATACTCACTTACAACTAACTTTTTAACGCAAACACAAAAAAAAGGTTGCTTAATAAATATCAATAAATTCATGCCTTTATTTTTTGATAGCCGGGTTTTAATCTATTACTTTATAAACCGGATATCAATTTATGCATCGCAACAACCTTTTTGAACATGCATTGTTAAATTAACGTTCTAAAATTTGGTACTAGGGTTAATTTTTGAAAATAACGTTTTAAGCAATTATATAATTAAGTTATATGCAATACGATTTAGTAGTTATAGGAAGTGGCCCCGGGGGCTATGTTGGAGCCATTCGGGCTTCGCAATTAGGTTTAAAAGTAGCCGTGGTCGAAAAATCCGAACTGGGCGGTGTTTGTTTAAATTGGGGTTGCATCCCAACCAAATCGCTATTAAAGAGTGCAGCGGTTTTTGAATACATCCAACATGCCGAGGAATATGGCATAAAAATAGAAGGCGAAACCAAAGCTGATTTTGAAGCCATGGTTAAACGCAGCCGCGACGTAGCTGATGGCATGAGTAAAGGTATACAGTTTTTGTTTAAAAAGAATAAGATAGACGTTATCAACGGTACAGGAAAACTTAAAGATAAGCAAACCGTTGAGGTTAAAAAGGAAGATGGCAGTACCCAGGATGTTTCGGCCAAACATATTATGCTGGCCACAGGAGCCCGTAGCCGCGAGCTGCCCAACCTTCCACAGGATGGCGAAAAAGTAATTGGTTACCGCAAGGCATTAGTCCTCAAAAAACAACCGGAATCAATGATTGTGGTAGGCTCAGGAGCCATCGGGAGCGAGTTTGCGTATTTCTATAACTCCATTGGCACAAAGGTTACCTTAGTTGAGTACCTGCCCAATATCGTTCCGTTGGAAGATGAAGAAGTGTCGAAACAATTGGCACGCTCATTTAAAAAGGCCAATATTAACGTGATGGTATCCTCCGAAGTATTAAGTGTAGATACCAGTGGCGATAAGGTAAAAGCCGTTATCAAAACCAGTAAAGGAGAAGAAACGCACGAAGCCGACATCATTCTTTCGGCAGTGGGCATAGCTGCTAATCTTGAAGGAATAGGACTTGAAGAGGTAGGTATAGAGGTAGAAAAAGGCAAAATTAAGGTGGACGAATTTTACCGCACTTCGGTAAAAGGTGTTTATGCCATTGGCGATATTGTTCCCGGGCAAGCACTGGCTCACGTGGCTTCGGCCGAGGCCATTATTTGTGTTGAGAAAATTGCCGGACAAAACCCGCAACCCATCGATTACAACAATATCCCAGGTTGTACCTATACTTCACCAGAAGTAGCCTCTGTTGGTATGACAGAAGCAGCGGCCAAAAAAGCCGGTTACGAGATTAAAGTAGGTAAATTTCCCTTCTCGGCATCGGGTAAGGCAAGTGCCGCGGGACACAAGGATGGTTTTGTAAAATTGTTATTCGATGCCAAGTATGGAGAGCTGTTGGGTGCACATTTAATTGGTGCCAACGTAACCGAAATGATCGCAGAGCTTGTTGTGGCCCGCAAATTGGAAATTACAGGTCATGAGTTGATCAAATCTATCCATCCCCATCCAACCATGTCGGAAGCCATCATGGAAGCAGCGGCTGCCGCATATGGAGAGGTGATTCATATTTAAGTTTTTACACGAAAAATAAAGTCAGGGCTTCGTTAATAGTGAAACCCTGACTTTTTTTATACTAGAAAAGTCGAATTCTTACCTCCTCATCGACATATACGATTTCACTTCATAAGCCACTTTTTGGTTATACTCCAAAGCCAGTGATTTGTAATTCACCATGTCAACGATAGTACCAATCAAACAAAGCCCCGCCGTAAAAAAATATAATATCCCCATACCTATCTGGTTTAAAACAAACCTGTGTATGCCCGATACCCCCAACAATCCAATTGCTGCAAGTATTAGTATCAGTTGTGGATCTTTCCGACGCGACCTGTACATCATAGCAAATTTTTCGATTTCGCTATCCGTATTGTCCCTGAGTAAATTGTCAATAAAAGCGGCTTCATCAAAACCTAATTCTGGGAAATAGTTTAAAATTCTGTTCATACAAATTTAATTTTAAGGGTTTACGTTTAAAAATTTGAAATATACGATAAGATAAAATTATTACGGCAAAAATGGCCAACGGATGACTTTTAAATGATAAAAACCATTCGCCCCTAACCAAAAATCCAATAGCATGGCCTAAACCACAGCCCGGGCAAAATCCCAGTCCGCTATTTTTAATGAGGCATAACGAATAGTGTTGACTCTCAAATGGATTTGACCAAGCCATCAAACTAAGTCCCACAATCCAGATTATGGCCTCAAAGTATCTTTTTATATAAAAAACAGCTTTTTTCATAAAAGCTAATACACAAAACTACTTCCTCCCAAAAACTCACGAATTATGGATGTGGGCGGTATGTTATTGGATGGCATAGATTTAAAGTAACTAAAGAAATTAAGCAAGCGATTTGCTTCGGCGTATTCGGGTTTATTATGCGCCACCTCCAACAGGATAGGTTCGGCCAATTGTTTAAGCACGGCAAATTCGTATAGTAGTGCGGTATTAAACATTACGTCTGCCTCTTCCTGATACGGAAATATGTGTTTGTCTTCGCCCCTTCGCACACTCTGCCAGCGCGATAGTGTGGCTTGGGCCGTGTAGTTGCGATACTTATAATCGCGCACCATCCTACGTATTAAACGATTATCGGTTGTAGGTATACGGTTATGATCATCTATATTGATGGATGTTAGTGCCGAAACATAGACTTTAAATTTAACCGAGTCGGGTATATTAGAGGTCAGCTGCGGATTTAGGCCATGTATTCCCTCAATAATAAGTATATCGTCCTGTTTTAGGCGTATCCGTGTATCGTTGTAAAAACGCTTTCCTGTATCAAAGGAAAATAATGGTAGTAGGACTTCCTCCCCGCTTAAAAGTTTGGATAAATCTTCGTTAATTTGTTTAATATCCAACGCTTCCAGTGCTTCAAAATCATATTCGCCATGCACATCGATGGGGGTATGCTCACGATCCACAAAATAATTATCCAAAGATAGGGTGTGCGGATGTAGCCCATTGACCCTGAGCTGAATGGCCAAACGTTTGCTAAAGGTAGTTTTACCGCTCGATGATGGACCGCTAATCAGAATGATTCGCGTTTTATCTTTCCGTTGGGCAATCATATCGGCTATATGGGCAATCTTTTTTTCGTGAAAAGCTTCCGAAACCTTAATAAGACCTTCGGCTTCGCCATTTCGATGTAAAAGATTTAAATCGTGAATATTGGTTACCTTAAGCACTTTGTTCCAATGGCTATATTCCCGAAATATTTCAAACATCTTGTTCTGGATAACTAGGTCCTCCAACTCTTCGGGCTCAAAGCGTTTTGGTATCTGAAGCAACATCCCGTTATAATACTTATACAGGTCGAATACTTTTAAATATCTTGTTGAGGGAACCAGATCGCCATAAAACGATCCAGGTGTACCGTTTAATTGATAATAGGAAGAATAATTATGACCCTGACTTTGAAGCAGGCCTATTTTATCTGTAAAACCCTGTGATTTAAACAGTTCTATCACCTTATCGGTTTCTGTTTCGCAATATTCAAAAGGAATATCCTCACTTACCAGACTGCGCATATAATCTACCAACTCAGTAACCTGATCGAAAGTAATCTCCTGCACATTGTCAAGCTCGCAATACACACCTTTTGATACCGAGTGTTCTACCCGGAGCTTAGCACCTGGCATAAGCTTTTTTACGGCATAATACAATAAAAACGACAAGCTACGTATGTACATGCGCATTCCATCAGGCGTGGTGATGTCGATAAATTCAACGGTTTTGGGATGGAATACTTCAAAGGATAATTTCTCTAGATTATTGTTTACCAATGCTCCCAACACTTCACTTCGCAGTTGTATATTATGGTCTTCGGCAATTTCTGTTAAGGTAATGCCCCTGTTGTATTTTTTGTAGGTATGATTGTTTAAACACTTAATCTCTATTTGATTGCTCATATATATTTGCTTTGCGTTAATGTGAAGATTATAATCAGCAAATAAAGATAGCGAACATTCATCAAACCTTTATCCTTTCAGTTCAATTTTTAAATATTGAGCAGTATAACTTTCCTTATTTTTAGAAACTTCTTCCGGTGTTCCTTGACAAAGTACTTCGCCCCCAAAACGTCCACCCTCTTTTCCAATGTCAATAACATGGTCGGCCACTTTAATCACATCAAGATTATGCTCAATCACAATAATCGTATTGCCTCTCTCCACCAGCCTGTTGAGCACACCCAGCAACACCCTGATATCTTCAAAGTGCAAGCCTGTAGTTGGCTCGTCAAGAATGTAGATCGTATTCCCTGTATCCTTTTTTGCGAGTTCCGAGGCTAACTTCACCCGTTGCGATTCTCCGCCCGAAAGAGTGGTAGAAGGCTGCCCAAAAGTAATATAGCCCAGGCCTACTTCTTTAATCATCCTGAGTTTATGCACTATCTGCGGTATGTTCTCAAAAAAATCAACCGCTTGGTTGATGGTCATATTGAGCACATCGCTGATGGACTTGCCTTTAAACCGTACTTCAAGCGTTTCTCTGTTGTATCGCTTCCCGTGGCACTCTGGACACTCCACCATTACATCAGGCAAAAAGTTCATTTCTATAACTTGAACACCGCCACCTTTGCAGGTTTCGCATCGGCCACCCGACATATTAAATGAAAAACGTCCTGCCTTGTAATCCCGAATTTTGGATTCGGGTAAGTTAGTAAACAGCTTCCTGATTTCGTCGAAAACTTTGGTGTAGGTGGCAGGATTCGAGCGGGGCGTCCTTCCTATGGGCGACTGATCTACTTCAACCACTTTATCGACCAACTTGAGTCCATCAATTTTTTGGTAAGGCAAAGGATCCTTCACCGATTTATATACATGCTGATTAAGTATGGGATAAAGCGTTTCGTTTATCAATGTAGATTTACCGCTGCCCGAAACACCGGTTACACAAATAAAAGTACCCAGCGGAAAGGTAACCGTAACATCTTTAAGGTTGTTGCCGCTTGCTTTATGGAGTACCAGATTTTTTCCGTTCCCCTTTCTTCGTATTTGGGGTACTTCAATCGCTCTTTTATTATTGAGGTAATCAGCGGTTAAGGTATTTTGCTGAATCACTTGCAATGGTGTTCCATGCGCTACCACTTCGCCACCGTGTCGTCCGGCAAAAGGCCCCATATCGATGAGGTAATCAGCCTGCATCATCATATCCTTGTCGTGCTCCACTACCAGCACGGTATTTCCAGTATCTCGTAATTTTTGTAAGCTTTTAATTAGCCTGTGATTATCGCGTTGGTGCAGGCCTATGCTGGGTTCGTCCAATATATAAAGTACATTAACCAGTTGAGAGCCAATTTGTGTAGCCAACCGTATCCGCTGACTTTCGCCACCCGATAAGGTCATCGCACTTCTGTTTAAAGACAGATAACTCAAACCAACATTCAATAAAAAGCCCAATCTATTCCGTATTTCTTTCAATATCTCAGCGGCAATGGCTTTTTGCTTATCGCTGAGCTTGACTTCTATATTTTCAAACCATTCGGCCAGAAGACTTAAATCCATCCCAGACAGATCGGCTATATTTTTATCGTTAATTTTAAATTGCAACGCTTCCTTATTGAGCCTTTGTCCACCGCACTCGGGACATTCGCAGGAGGTGATAAACTGACCTGCCCATTTTTTGGCTTTTTGGCCGGTATCGCCGTTTTGCTGTTGCAGTATGTATTTGATAACGCCATCAAAGCTGATAAAATAACTGGCGCTTCCCAATGGTGTGTTTTTTAAGGTGATAGGTTCGCTGGAACCGTTCAGGATGGTATCTAACGCTTCTTCCGGAATATCCTTGATAGGTGTTTTTAGGGTGAATCCATATTTTTGCGCCAAGGCTTCTATCTGCCAAAAAATAAGGGTGTTTTTATATTTCCCCAATGGAGCAATTCCCCCAGTATAAATACTAGCCGAATCATTGGGTATCACTTTTTCCAGATCAACCAGATTTATGCTACCCAATCCCTTGCATTTATCACAAGCACCTTGTGGCGAGTTGAAAGAAAAAGAGTGGGGAGCCGGTTCGTTATATGAGATACCTGTTGTAGGACACATCAACTTTTGCGAGTAAAATTTGGCTTCGTTGCTTTCTACATCCAGCATCATCATAATGCCCTTGCCGTTTTTCATGGCCAGATGCAAAGAGTCAGAAAGCCGCTTTTCATCTTTCTCCGACACCTTAATTCGGTCGACAACCATCTCAATACTATGGTTTTTATATCGGTCGAGTTTGTAACCATGTTCCAGCTCAACTATCTCGCCATCGACCCTGGCATGTAAATATCCTTTTTTCCTGATTTGCTCAAATAGCTCTTTGTAGTGCCCTTTTCGGTTTTTAACCAAAGGAGCCAATACCATCACTTTTTTACCCTTAAAATTTTCTTGTATCAGCGAAAGAATTTTTTCCGTGGTATATTTCACCATCTTTTCTCCTGTATTGTAGGAGTAGGCATCCGAGGCTCGGGCATACAGTAGTCGCAAAAAATCGTAAATCTCGGTGATGGTTCCTACGGTAGAACGAGGATTTTTATTGGTGGTTTTTTGCTCAATGGAAATCACGGGACTAAGGCCTGTTATTTTATCCACATCAGGCCTTTCCATATTGCCTAAAAACTGACGAGCATAGGCCGAAAAGGTTTCTACATACCTCCTTTGTCCTTCGGCATAAATGGTATCGAAAGCTAAAGATGATTTGCCGCTACCGCTTAATCCGGTAATTACAACCAGTTTGTTACGTGGAAATTCTACATCAATATTTTGCAAGTTATGCACTCTTGCTCCCAACACGGATACCATTCCATCTTCCAAGAAATCAACTTCGGGCTGTTCCAATTTATCTTTTTTTATAGCCATAAAATACCAAACTATTAAACGGCCATAATGTTTTACGGATCAGATAAATCATTATTCCGCATTGTAAGCGAAAAGTGTAAATTGATTTTTTAACCACCAGACGAAACCCAATTAAAAGTAGAAAATTAAGGCTATTTTAACTATTTACTTTAATTGCAGACCGGGCGTTTTTATATTTAAGGGAACTTCACTTCCACTAATATTGTTAGGAACAACAGTTTCGGTGGGTGCATAAATGGGCTCTAATTTTTCCGAACTTGCTATTTTAAGCGGCAAATCAATTGCATAGGCTTTTTTGCGGCTATTGGTCAGCACATTTTCTCGTAACCAAGGATTTAAATCCTTTAATTCCTTATAGGATATATCCATACTTTTGGCAAAATCGGCGATATTGCTTATCGAGCCATCCACAATCAACGTTTCTGTTTTCAATTTCTGATACATGTCTTCTTCATCCACATAAAAGCCATAACTAATGGGATTCGACAATATTTCTTTGAGTGCAATAATTCTGTACACATACCTACCCGTTTCCTCACCTAAAAGCAAATCGTAGTAATCGTTGGCTTGTTGCAGGTTTAATTGTTTATTAATACCTGCCTTGCCGGCGTTGTAAGAAGCAGCAACTAAGCTCCAATTTTGATAGCTATCGTACGACTTTTTCAAGTACTTGCAAGCAGCTTCCGTTGATTTTTGCACATGATAACGTTCATCCACTTCGCTGTTCACCTCCAAACCGTACTCGTTTGCGGTGGAGCTCATAAACTGCCATAATCCCGCAGCACCCGCAGGCGAAACCGCACGCGGCATCAATCCACTTTCAATAACTGCTAAATATTTAAAATCGTCAGGAATACCTTGTTTTTTTAAAATAGGTTCAATGATAGGAAAATATCTGTTTGCTCGCTTAATTGTAAGTAATGTTTGCGACTGCCAATACGTATTTATAAGCAGCTCACGATCCAGGCTCTCTTTAACCCAATGTTTTTCATAGGGTATCTTTTCGCCCGCAAAGTTTATACCCTCAGGAATCTTCAAACTAAATATAGAGTAACTATCTTTAAAAGTAGGTACGCTTTTTTGGATAAAATTTGGCTCTACCGAAAAAGTAAACAGTTGCGCTACAATATAAATAGCAATAATACTGCTTGATATTGATAAAATTTTAATATAACCTGATGTTTTTTGATTTTTCATAATCTCTCCCGCTGTTAAATCCGTTCTGTTGTAAGTACAAAGATATTCAATTAAGTTGATAAAGAAAACAGTGCGTAAACATGTTAACTAATAACAATACGCATTCTTGTATCTTTTGTTGCAGCAAATCATTATAAACAGATAAAAATTAAATCGAAAATTTGGAAACTAACCAGCGTATTTTCTTTGCACCTCTATCCAATCACTCACGGCAGGTTCGGAATGAAAATAATACACGGTCAAAATTTCCATTTGCACTTGGTCGCTGTTTGTGCGATACCAGCAACAAGGCTATTTACAAACAGTGAGTTAGTTCATCTAAGAAAACCCTCTATTTTATTATTAACTCTCCGTGATTTCCCCTAACCCCTAAAGGGGAATTGGCTCTTGCCGGGTAATTCTTGTTCTCCCTATAGAGCCTTCCGAAACGAGTTCGGAACAGGTCGTCCCGAACTCGTATTCGGGAGAGTTACCTCCCTGCCGGCAGGGTTTATAAAAGAGAGATTGTTCCGCTTGCTTATAGCCACGAGTTAGACTAATTTCCATCTACGGTGCCTCCCTTTACATATTAATTGTCGTTCCCTTTAGAATTTCTATCATTAAACTTATCCTCCATCTTATTGATATCGTAGGATTTAAGTGGATTCTTTGCTAAGTCATGGTTTTGACTTCTGTTTTTAAAGATATCTATGGCTGCATAAACGGCTTGTCTAAACGACTCCTCATCGGCAATGCCTTGTCCAGCAATATCAAAAGCTGTTCCATGGTCGGGCGAGGTTCGGATAATGGGCAGACCGGCCGTAAAATTAACACCTGACGAAAAAGAAATGGTTTTGAAAGGTATTAAGCCCTGATCGTGATACATGGCCAATACGGCATCGAACTTTGCCAGGTTGTTAGATCCGAATAATCCGTCGGCAGCGTATGGCCCTAAAGCCATGATGCCTTTATCTTTGGCCTCTTCAATGGCAGGAATTATGATGTCCTGCTCCTCCTTACCTATTAATCCGTCGTCGCCTGCATGTGGGTTAAGCCCCAATACGGCAATGCGAGGCCTACGTATGGTAAAGTCCTCTTTTAAGGTTTTATTCAAGATTCTCAGCTTATTCAGGATTTTTTCCTTGGTGATGCTTGTGGATACTTCGCTGATTGGAATATGACCGGTTACTACGCCCACTTTCAATCTATCGCTAATGAGTAGCATAAGCGAACCATCGGTGCCAAACTCCGATTCGAGATATTCGGTATGACCGGGAAAATTAAAAGCTTCGGATTGAATATTTGCTTTGTTGATAGGAGCGGTAACCAACACATCTATTTTTCCGTCCTTTAAATCGGCAACAGCTTGCTTTAGTGCTGCATAAGCACCTTCACCTCCCATTTGGGTAGCCTTCCCTAGTTCCACCCTTATTTCATCGTCAACGCAATTAATAATGTTGGCTCGTTTAGGGTGAGCTTCGTCAGCACGTAATATGTTATTAAGATTGAAGTTGCTAATATTTAAAGCTTTGCGATGATAGGCTGCTACCTTTGACGAACCATAAACAATGGGGGTGCAGATGTCGAAAATCCTCACATCACTTATCACCTTAAATATAATTTCGTATCCAATTCCGTTTATATCGCCGTGGCTAATTCCTAACTTAATTTTATCTGTTGTCATGTATATTTATTTTTTAGTTTTTGATTTAAGAAACTGATACAGAAGGCGCACCCCAACGCCTGATGCCCCTTTTCCGCGATAACTACTTTGCTTTGAGTGAAAAGCTGGGCCTGCAATGTCGAGATGTATCCAAGGATGGTTGACAAACTTAGACAGGAATTTACCGGCTGTTATGGAACCAGCTTCCCTACCACCCAGATTTTTCAAGTCGGCAATATCCGATTTCACCTCTTCGTCGTAATCGCTCCAGAATGGAAATTTAACGATGCGTTCATGCGTGGCCAAACCTACACTTTCCAACTCGGAAAACGTTTGATCGTTGGCGGTACCCATGGCCACAGTGCCATATTCGCCAATAGCCATTACAGCCGAGCCTGTAAGGGTAGCAAGGTCTATCACCAATTCGGGTTCGTACTTATTCGAATAGCTTAATGCATCGGCCAATATCAATCTGCCCTCGGCGTCGGTATTTATTACTTCAACCGTGAGCCCATTGTGCATGGTTAATACATCACCAGGCACGTAAGCATTTTCGCCCGGACGGTTGTCAGTGGCCGGCACTAATCCGATAACATAAATGGGCAACTGGTTTTTAGCAACAGCCGCCATGGTTCCAATTACCGAAGCGGCGCCGCCCATATCGCATTTCATGGTATCCAAACTTCCGGGAGGAGTTTTAAGGTTAATGCCACCCGTATCGAAAACCACACCCTTTCCTACCAGCACATATGGCTTGGCGTTTACGGCATTTTCGGGTTTCCATTCCATCACGGTAAATGTTGGCGGGTCGATACTCCCTTTATTTACGCCCAATAAACCTCCAAATTTAAGCGTCTCAATTTTGGCTTTGTTAAAAACCTCAGCTTTAAAACCATCCACTTTGGATTGCTCCAACATAAAATCGGCGAGTTGTTGCGCATTCAATTTATCCACGGGCTGATTTACCAAATCGCGCGCAATAAATACCGCCTCTATTAAATTGTTCAACTCATATATTTCGCATCCGTCAACCGCAGCACTCACCAAGTTTATTTCTGTCAGTTCAAATTCCTTTTCTTTTTTTTCCGTTTTATATCTTAAAAAACTATATGCACTAAGCGCTATACCCTCGGCCAAAGCGATGGCCTTTTGATTGTTCCCGATGATATCAATCAACGAAAGCTGGTTAGCATCCTCACTCTTCAGTTTATTAAAAATACTATTCCCATCTTTTCTAATCAGTTCGTTTTCATCGTTACCCTCTTTGTTTGAAAAACGAATAAAAACTTGTTGCGATAGCCTGTTCAGATGAACCAAGGTTTGCTCCTTAGCTGTTTTACCTTCAATATATTCCATTTCTCCTTCCGAGAAATTAAAATCTTTGAGGGCAGTTAAATCGTTGACCAAAAAAACCAGATGGCTTTGATGGTTTATATCTATGGATTTTTTTATAGTTGGACGCATATTTTTGTTTTATGTAATTTAATATGGTTATTGCTTTACTGCAAATCTAATTTTATAGAGATGCAATAGAGATTCTTTAACAGGAGTTAAGTAATCTTCTATTCCAAATGCCGTAAAAAGTGTTTTCTCGAAATAAATTCTATCCTCTTCAACTAATTCTCTTTCTAGGGAAAATCTATCTCTCTCTGCTATTGGTTTAAATGCTTTGATAATCTCATAAACATCATTATTTGAAAGCAAGTTGATATTTAGCAATTTAAAATCCTCATTAAATTTAGAAGCTCTTAAATCCAAGGCACCTAAACCACGGCCAAACCCAAAACTCTCGATAAAAAACATGCTTAACGTACTATTTAGCAAAGCAAGCCAGAGCATTTTGTCGATATGAATATATTCATATTGAATTGAAAAACCAATCATGCGCTGGTCAATAAACGACCGTGTTTGAAATTGAGCCACAAAAAGACTTTTATCGTAATTCACATTAGCCACGTAATCGGCCATATTATCGGTATTCATTTCGTACCAGTACATATTTGGCTTTGCTAGTACATCAGGCAGTGGTTGGTTAGTGCCATTACATTGGTTTTCGAAAGAACGAATCCATTTAATTGCACCCTCATGCCCTAAAATATGTAATTCGTCGATACTCTTAGAACAACAAAAAGCAATTGCATTTGGTGTACATTGTAAGTTTTTCGTATTTCTTAAATGTTTTAAAACCGGCTTAATATATTCTTTTTCAATACCATGCCCACTAGCTGGATAGAACATTGGATTCCAACCCCTTCTTTCACCTCTGGTAAACTTAAAAAATGTATTGGAACTCACTAATTTGTTTTGAATTTTATGAACCCAATCTAATTTAGTGAAATAAGCTGACCAAGGAATGCCAAAGGTCTGCAAATTATTTATACTTGATAGTGAATAGTTATTTATTGTCAAGTTTTCGGATGAACTTCTCATAATAATTCTATCACTTAACAATTTGATATCTTCAATAAGTTCCAATTTTTCATTAATGGTACAGAATGAAATTTCATGATTGTTGTCAACTTCAATTGAGGGATTACGTTTTGTTGCTATTAACAAAGTTGTTACCACATTGGCATTATGAAACCACTTGCCACAACCAGAGATTATTACAAAATTTATGGAGTAAAAACTTCGAAAGTGCTTTAAAAAAATTTCCCCATAATCCGTTCCTAACCATGCATTTGATAAAATAAGACCAATTTTTCCTCCCTCGTTTAATATTTGATGCAAATAAAAAGGAACGTAAGCGAACATATCACTTTTACCACTTAAAGGTTCTTTGTTATCTGTTTGCTGATTAATCCAATTATTTATTTCGGTGATATTAGAATTTAATACTTTTATTTCTTTTCTTTTTATAAATGGCAAATTAGAAACTACATAATCCACTTGAGGGAATTCTTTTAATACCACAGAACCATTTGATGGATTGCGAAATTCAACCATCTTACCCACTTTTAAATCAACCAAGTCCAAATTAAAAACATTTAAAATCTTACCAATATTACTTGGTCTTGCCAATGAAAGTGTGGAAAGCTGAATGGGAAACGAATGTTTGTCCGAAGCCCAAATCGAATTCAATATTTCTTCATTATTGAGCTCAAATTCTTCTTTTAGAATGTAAGCTTGATTTATTATTGTACCTGTGCCACAACATGGGTCCATAACCATTTTTGTTTTGTCGTCAATGGTCAAACGAGTTAGCAAGTCCGCAAGTTTTACTGGTGTAGAAAACTGGCCGGCCACTTTCCTTTTTGCAGAAACAACGGAAGATTGCAGTAGTTGGTGTAAAATTTCGCTGTCAATTGTCTCAATATTTACTGTTGATAGAAATTTGTTTAACTCGATGATTTGATTCCATGCCACATTAGAAATACACTTTTGAGCAAGGTTGGGACTCAAAATGTTCCAAAAATTGCATCTTTCAGAGATACCACTTATTATCTCAATTGCCTCTTTTGTTGTGGAGTTTTCATTTACTTGATTAATTCGCTTAGCTTCATTAAAATGTTTCTTCAAGATATTAACAAACACAATCTTAAAAACCCAATCAGTTAAAACAACCATCGATAGGGTTAATAACTTATTGGCAGTGTCCGAAGGTTTATATCCATACTCGGAAGCAGCACTGTTCCACCATAAATTTATTTCGGCATTTAAACGTGCATCTTTACGAATATGAGATCTGATTGAGTCTGCGGTATTGTCCTTATTTTCAAGAACAACATCAATTATTCCATCTATCGAAATTAACTCTTTAACTGTAACCTCGGCTATTTCACCTGTCTCTAAATAGCTATTTATATCTTCTAATATATTATAGAGCAAACCTTTCCATAAGGCTTCATTACTTTTTACTTCTTTTCTGCTATTAACGTCAATATCATTCCATGATTTTAAAATTTCGAAATCATTATTGCTCCGATGGTATAGCACTGCACTTTTAACATTCCACAGCAAAAAGCTATCTCTTTTCAGAATCTTAGCTTTTTTAATGGCGTTATCAATTAACGCTCTATCATTAATTTTTGTGTCGGGCATTTTTAACTCCCAACCTTGCACTATAATATTTTTACTTGGGTCTTTAAAAATTAGCACATCCGGAAACAGCGTTTTTTTATCACTCTGTATCGTATTCTCGCCACCTGCACTTTTAAAATGCCAGCTTTTTGTACTCAGAAAAATATTTATTTCGCTGATAACATCTATCGCCCAGCTTCTTTCGTTATATACAACTTGGGCCATTTAGAATCTGTTTTTTGTAGTTAAGCGTATGATACTCAATAATTGGTTCACTGAACAAATCAAGAGTACCTTGTTCAATTTTTTTGCTCTTTAGGATTTCTTCAATACGATTTGCACATACTTTAATATAATCTACAGGTTCAACTTTATGCAATAGTACATCTTCATTCTTTTCTATTCCAATAAATTGTCTATCCTCCAATATTGCTGACAACAAAAAGCTTCCGCTACCACAGGCATTATCCAATATGATATCACCGGGTTTTGAAAATGTTTTTATTAAATATCGTCCTAACTCTATAGGTTTTTGAGTGGGATGATAGACCCGACCCTCGGATTCCGCAGTTTTAACGTATAAATAATCAGGAATATCCTGTTCTTCGTAAAAAACAACATCTGTTGGATATCTATCACCATCACTTTTTACATGATTTGACTTAAAATCACCGTAGCTTCCAGTTAATTGATTCTTTCTGAAACCTTTATCATAGGCTTCGCCATTTGTCATTTGGGGTTTATAGTCCGGCTGTTTCTTATAAAAAACGCATATATCCTCATGTTTGCGCAATGGTTGCTTTTTGGCATTTAGGAAGTTAGTTGATTTAGATTTTATCCAAACAATTTTGTATTTAAATCTTTTCTCGTTACTTACAATGAGCTTAGCTGTAAAAACGCCTTGCGATGTTAAAACAATTGCACCATTATCTTTAACTACTCGATGGTACTCTTTCCAAAGTTCTTGTAAATCAATAACCGAGTCCCACTTATTTTGGGTTGTTCCATAAGGCAGGTCACAAAGAACCATATCAATTGAATTATCCGGAAAATTCTTCATCACATCCAAACAATCCCCCTGAACCACTTTATTCTTATATTTAGTTATATCTTTCAAGCTTTTAAATTTGCATACCATGTGAAATTACAAAATACGACGATAAATTCCGAGTTTGGATAAAATTGCACTTTAATAAATGCAGGCTCAATCACTCATCCAACACCCCTTGGCCACTCGTACCTTTTGCTTGCTGGCGAAAATAGTCGCGGGTAATTACTTTTTTGAGTTCGCGGTGGATAATCAGTTCCGTTAACACGTGGTCGTAATCCTTGTCGGCCATTTGGTTTTCGTACATACTGATATCTGTTTCACTGATATCAATGCGATACAAAAAATGCATAAACCTATCCATATTATCGGAAAGTAAGGAAGCCACATGAACTTTCATTTGTCCAAACAACTCTTCGTAAAACAGTTGTGCCGTGCCCGAGAAGTGAACTTCCAAACCAAACTCGCCAAAATCCTTTTGTATTTGCCTTCCTGTTTCAACTATCAAGTCGTTACGACGTGAGGCCTGCAGGAGATCAGCACGCGATGTGGCTGGAAAACCCATTATTCTTTTTCCTTTATGGGTTCGTACGAACGTAGGATGGCTTCTAACTGACGAACCATATTCCTTTTATCAGGTTTTTCGGGATTGTACGAATATCCTTCGGTAATAAGTAGTTTATTTTTTAGTTTGTTATGATGTATCATGCTGATAAAAGGACCACCCATCATATCGCCCTGTACTTTCCAAAGACCACGCAACACAACCACATTGGTATCCGTAGGCGTTTTAATAACCTGGTAGTTAATAGGAAACATATGCTCGGTGGTCATATACGATCCCTCCACTGCACCAGGAACCTTTTTCATCAGCACCTCATCCCTTGTGTTCAACAGATACTCTTTTGAAAAACTTCCTTCGCCCACATAATCTGCCTCGTACATTATTAATCCCAAACTCGCATTGTGTGTTTCGTGCGACATCCATAAAAAACCGTCTTCCTCCTTCATTAGCTTAAAGTCGCGAGGGACAGACATAGTGACTCCAAATTTAGTTTCCACTTTGGTTTTCAAGTCCTTATTAAATGTGGTGCTAAAATAACTTTCTAAACGTTCCATCTCGGCTTTGGTAAAGAAACCCACCAATTTAATTTCGTTTTCTTCTACCAATTTCTCCATGCTATCCGTATCCTTGGCATAAATCCTTACCAATGCTTGCTGCTTGGCCCAGGTGCTTTTATAAAATTTGATACTTTCTTCTTGTACGTCAGCGCCTACCTCAACCATAATTAAATTTCGATAAGTTTTCATAAAGTCGGATAGTGATCTGTGCGGAATAACGGATACATCGAACATGGGTTCCTCCTGCGGAAGGCCAATCATGGGCTGAACCATCATGTCCCAAAGCTTTTGTCCGGCTTGGGATTTTTTTACCACATCGTTCATCACAATAATCATTACACCGGCGTCTCCCGAAGGATTTGGCTTATGTGAATTTGGCTTTGTTTTGCAACTAATGGCAATTATCGACAATAAACTTAAAGTGTAAAGGATTGATTTCATTTTATTATAATTAGATAAGAGATAAGAGACTGTTAGATAAGAGACTGTTAGATAAGAGACTAAGAGATAAGAGACTAATACCTACCTTCGGCAGGCAGGGATAAGAGACAGTGAGCTGAAACTCAGAACGCCCTCTTTTTAATCATTCTCTTCGGTACTTCATATGTCTATAACTTATTTTTTACTCTCGTTCGGCTAAATTATCAATTTCATCCTTTATAAAAAAGAAATCCTGGGAGTTATTTATTATCCAGATGTCCAGCTTCATACCGGGATGCAAATCTCTGCTTACCAAATTGTTCCATTTTATAATTTCCTCGATGGTACATCCATGCTGAATAGCAATTTTATGAAAATACTCTCCTTTGCCAACGGTATGAACAATCTTTTTATTGGAAGCCTTGCTTGCATCAAACCTAACACGCTCGGGCATTTGATATAAACGGGGTTCATTTTTCACAAAAGCGTCAATGTACGTGCGTGGCAAAAAAAGACTAATCGGTTTGTCGTTTACGGGTATAGTTTGTTTGGTAAAAATGGGGTTTAAAAACGTAAGGTCGTCCATACTGATATTTACCAAATCCACAATCTGCTGAAAAGTTATGGTTTGCTGAACCATTACCGTATCTAAATCGCAGAAGCTATATTTTGGTGGCAACATTTCAATATCGTAATTAGAATGGTAACGCATCGCATAATTGGCAGCGATAAATGCAGGCACGTAACCTTTTACTTGATCGGGAAGATAAGGACGCAGTTCCCAGTAATCCGTTTTTCCACCAGAGCGCTCAATGGCCTTTTGCACCACACCTGGCCCCCCATTATACGCAGCCAAAGCCAACTGCCAGTCGTTAAAAATACGATAGAGATACTCCAAATATTGACATGCTGCTTCGGTGGCCAAAACAGGATCGCTCCTTTGATCCATGTAGGTGCTTACATTTAAGTTAAACATACTACCTGAATGATACAGAAATTGCCATAAGCCCACGGCCCCTGATTTTGATTTGGCTCGCGGATCCAAAGCCGACTCAATAACAGCTAAATATTTTAGCTCAAGCGGTAAGTTGTATTTATCGAGATATTCCTCAAAAATTGGAAAATAGAGTTGGGAACGACTGATGATATTGGCCAAATGCTCCCGCCGCTTTACTGTGTAAACATCAATATAGGCCTGTACGGCAGGGTTATAATCTAATTTAATTGGGGTTTGTGAATCAAGTGCATTCATCCTTTTTTCCACTAACCATTCTGGAAACTGGGGCACATTGATTTGTTGCGCTTGTAAGGTAAGCAAAGGGGCACAGTAAAAGCTGCACAGCACTATTGCACTGATACGCATATAGCTATAAAAAAGACCCATATTAATCCAAATTAAAATTGAGGGTACCTATATTACGACCGTCGGCAAAAACATCGGCAATATATTTACCCTCGATTAACTCACCAGCATCCACCTGGTAAAAAAGGCAAACATCCAACTCTCCCCCACCATACTCTATGGTGCGCATCGACGAATAATTTATTTTCTGATCCTCATGTTCGAACAAATCATCCTTGCTATGATACAATAAAGCGCCATCAGGACGTAATATCCTCAAATAAATATTTTTTTCGCCCACCTTGGCGGTAATGTTTTTTTGCATCGAAAAACAAATCCTTATTTTTGAAATTCGAGATATTCTGTTGGTCTCGCGTCCTTTTGAGTTAAGCCCCTCGGCTTCCATATTAAATGTTTCGAGCTTGGAGGCTATCTTCACTTTTTCTTGCAGTGTTTCCTTCACCACTTCAAGTTCCTTATAGGTGCTTTGCATATTAGTCACCTTTTTTTTGTATTGTTGGTTTTCCTCCTGAAGCACCTTGTTACTTTGGTTGAGGGAATCAATTTGCACCACAAAGTTTTTCATCACGCTGCGTAAACTCATTAATTCCTTTTTATATTCCCTAATTTTTGAGGAGTTGGTGGCTTTAATGGTTTGTATCTCCTCAATAAGGTGCGATATCTTTTCGCGCTCAATCTCCAACATAGTGTTAAGCGTGTCGCTATTGGTTTTTAGCGAGTCGTAATCCAATGCCAGTGTTTCAAACTCATAGGTAAGCATTTCTTTTTCCTGCACCATTTCGTCAACCAGTATTTTCATCTCACTACGGTTCTGGAAATAAAGTACGGCTAAAATAATGATTACAGCTACCGATATAATACCAACAATAAGAGTGGTTCGGTTTAATTTATGTGGTTTTTGTTGTTCTGTATTTTCCATTTCTATAATTGTGCTTTGTTGAATAATAACGGCAAATTTAGAATATTTAGTCCATTAGCAATAACTAGCGGTCATTTATATTATATTATTTTAATCATTAAGCTTTTAAGAACATATAATTGAATTAAATTTGTCGCTTCATTGAATTTAGATATTATTGTAAGATGCGACATACTATTTTTGGCCTTGCGGCTTTGCTATTACTCATATACTCTTGTGCCAACCCTGGCTATCCTACTGGTGGCCCTAAGGATTTAGATGCACCCAAAATTAAAAAATCGACACCCAAACCCAATGCCTTAAATTATAAAAAGAAGGAAATTACCATTGAATTCGACGAGATAATTAAGCTTAAAGATGTGAATCAGAAGTTTGTTGTTTCGCCGCCCCTAAAAAAGAGACCTACCATTGTGGATCGGGGAAACAAGCTAATCATTACATTTGACGATGACGAAGTATTACAAGAAAACACCACTTACACCCTGGATTTTGCCGATGCCATCGAAGACAATAACGAGGGCAATCCCCTTGAATCCTTTGTATTTTCGTTTTCAACAGGCGAGGTGGTCGATTCATTTGCCATTATGGGAAATCTATGGGAAGCCTATGACCTATCACCTGTAGAGGGTGCACTCGTTATGGCACACAAAAACCTGAACGATACTGCTTTTACCCACGATGTACCCGTACGTTTGAGCAAAACCAATAAAGATGGCCGTTTTACCATACCCAATCTAAGCCCTGGACAGTACCGTATTTATGCCATCGAAGATGGTAACCGAAACTACATGTTCGACCAGCCGGGAGAATACATTGCATGGTTGGATACCATTATATCGCCAACAATGGAATATGCACAGATACCCGATACCATTGCACCCGATTCGGTTGTTTTTAAAAATGAATTGGTTTATTCGCCCAACGATTTAAAGTTGTTTCTGTTTAAGGAGGAAGCCACGCAACAGTATGCTCTGGGCGAGGAAAGAAAAGACTCAAATACCCTTGCCTTCTTTTTTAATATGCCGCTGACCGATTTTTCGTTAAAACCGATTTTGGACCAGCCATTAGCAAAAGATTGGGCCATATTTGAACCTTCGGCTAAAAAGGATACCATGTTTGTTTGGATAACCGACAGTGCAGTATATAAAAGAGATACCCTTGCCATGGCACTTTCGTATTTAGGTTTAGATTCGTTAAACAACCCAACTCAAATAAACGATACCATTAGAATGTACTATTTTAGCCTCCCTACCCAAAAAGAAACCCGAAAACAAAAGAAAAATACCAAAGAAATTGTTAAAACCTTACAGATGGCTCAATCGACCTCAGCGGTGGATTTAAACAAAAGTTTTAACTTTATTATGCCTACACCGGTTAATTTTATGGACAAAACGGCTATTCGCTTGCAGGAAAAAGTAGATACCCTTTGGCAAGAAAGAGATTTCACTTTTACGCAAGACTCATCATTTAGGCGAAGATATTCAATCAATACAAAATGGACACCCGGTGCCAATTATGTTCTAAGCATTGATTCGGCGGCCATTGAAGATGTGTATGGCTTAAAGAATGATTCCATAGGCAAAACTTTCACGGTGAAAACTTTAGAATCGTACGGTTTACTATTAATTGATTTAGGATATGGCGAGGACGATTGGTTGCTGCAATTATTGGATAACTCAGAAAATGTGATACTTCAAAAATATGTACCCACATCCGGAAAAGTAGGCTTTAAATACCTGAACGTAGGCAGCTATAGCTTAAAACTTGTGTTAGACAAAAATAAAAATGGCAAATGGGATACAGGTAAGTATGCCAATAAACTGCAGCCCGAACAGGTTTTTTATTATGCCAAAAAAGTAGATGTGCGCGCCAATTGGGAAGTGGCAATAAAATGGGAATTGGAAACGTTTGACATTTACGATTTTGTAGAAAAGAACAGAAAACCTAAGAAGAGAGATGAACAATAATCCAGTCTTCAGTTAGCAGTTAGCTGTAAACAGTTAGCAGTTAGCTGTAAACAGTTGACATGTGAAGATTTAAGTCCTCAATCTAATAATTTTATAATCAATTAATCCTTTATCAACACATAAACACAAAACACCATGTCAGTACTTGTAAATTTTGCTATGTTCCCAACCGATGCGGGTATTAGTGCCAGTAAGCCGGTAAGTAGGGTAATTGAGATGATAAAAAACAGCGGTGTCGATTATCAACTGGGTTCCATGGGCACTACCATCGAAACAGCAACAATGGAAGAAGCACTGGATATTATAAATCAGGCTCATTTATTGCTACAGAAACAGCATGATCGTATTTACACCACCATTACCATCGATGCACGCAAAGGGGAATTAGGTCGGATCTCGTCCAAAATACAATCCATTGAAAACAAAATAGGAAAAGTTAATTTATAGTAGATGATAAATAAGCAACACGTGGCATCCAAAGCCATTAAAACGGCAATATGTGCCATGCTGTTTTATATTTCACCTTTATCCTCTGCCCAAGGTCAGTGCAATTTGCAAAACACCACCTTTAAAGCTGGCGAAAGAGCTACCTACCATGCCTATTACAATTGGCATTTTATTTGGCTTAATGCTGGCACTGTTCAATTTGAAGTGCAAAACAAAATTTACAATAAGAAAGATGCCTGGTTTTTATCGGCCTATGGAAGCACCTACCAAAACTACGACAAGCTTATGAAAGTACGCGATACTTTTGAGGTTTATGTGGACAAGGAAAGCTTCGACCCCTTATATTTTAACCGAGTTACCAACGAAGGGAGTACCAAAGCACACCACAAATATTGGTTTAACTACGATAACAATACCATAAAAACACGAATCAAAAAGGATGATTCCCCCACGTTTAAAGAGGATAGGATTGCACTGGAAGAATGCACGGCCGATTTACTTTCGATGGTGTACAAGGCCCGAAATATTGATTACAGCAAGTATAAAGTCAACGAAAAAATACCTATAAAAATGATTGTTGACGGCAAAATACACCATCTGTTTATTCGCTATTTGGGCAAGGAAATCATCCAAAACCGCGACGGGAGAAGTTTCCGCTGTCTGAAATTCTCACCTCTACTTGTTCCCGGAACCATCTTTAAATCGGGCGAAGATATGACTGTTTGGGTAAGCGACGACAAGGCCAGAGTTCCCATTATTGTTGAAGCAAAGGTTTTGATAGGCTCTGTAAAAGCCGTTTTTGTGGATATTACAGGCTTGCGAAATCCAATGTCGGCTGAGGTGTTCAATGTAGAGTGAAGATATCTTCCTGTAGTGATATGCTTAGGGGATGAAAAAATGGGCCATGCCATCCGAAACATGAAACCCCTGAAAATCAATCGTAACTTTAAAAGTAAACCTTCTTCGAAGATACAAAACAAGCCCCCAAGGACTTGGGGGCTTATGGTGCACAAGTGCGCAACGATATAGGCATACCCTCCCGCACAATCTACATTTGGAGCTAATTTGAAAATTATATCTTAAGGTTTCTTAACCAAACATCATTCAAACCCTTCATCAGACATACCTTCATCATTCGCTCCATTTTTACGTTTGGGCATAAAATTATTTATACGGTAACTCAAGGTAAACGAAACTACAGGAGCCTTTCGTTCCCATTTTTGATAATTATAAAAATCAGCATCTTTGGTTTCAGATACCCGGCGGGCGGTTCCAAAAATATCCCTTACCTGTAACACTGCCGATAGTTTCCTGTCCAAAAAGTCCATCCGCACCGCACCATTCATGGCGTAATATCCCTGGGTTTCGCCTTGCGAGGTAACGGTAGGGCTATTGTAATCTCCATCCAATTGCAACTGCATGGTTTTCATCAAGCGGAAAGTACTGTTTAAACGCGAACTCCAGTTAAAAGACGTGCGATCAAAGCTCTTTTCGTTTAATGATCCTTTTACGCGATAATCATACATATTACCCATTAAATTAATTTCCCACCATTTAAACAACGGTACGTTAAATGTGGCATCCAGCCCAAGGGAATAGTCGGTGCCAACATTGGCAATCGAGGTTAACAATATGCCTTCTTCATAAACGCTCTGTATCCTTTCTACCTTGTTATGGGTTTTGCGATAGTATCCCTCCAGCGAGAGTTGGGCCGTTTCCCATTTTTTTAGATAAGCCAATTCCATGGCATCAATATATTCAGGATTGATATTTGGATTGCCCTGCCGCACATTATACATATCCTCCCAAGTAATAAAGGGCTCTAAATAATAACCTCGGGGTCGGTCGATACGCCGCGAGTAGCTGGCCATAATTTGGTGATCTTTGGGCAGTTGGTACGAAAAATGAAGTGTGGGGAAATAATCCCATCTATCCAAGTTATATTTTTCGTCCCCAAATTTATTTACTATGTCGCGCAGGGTATATTCGCCGCGTAAACCCAATTGGTAGCCAAAGTCGCCCAATTGTCCGTTATAAGTGGAATACAGGGCATAAATATTGCGCAAATAATTGATGGCATTGCTCTTATCCTCCTGCAAAAGCATGTCTCCAGCAACTGGGTCGTAAACAGAAAGTGTAGTACCATCCTCGCTGTCGCTGCTACGCCCCTGAAAACCAACCTCAAATCGATCGTTCTCGCCTATGGGTTTGGTATAATCAATACGCATTTCCCACCGCCCCGACGGCCCGTCCTCGGTGGTAAAGGTGCCGGAAGTTTGTGTATTGTTAACATCATATAGTTTGTTATCACTCCATTCTTCGCCCTCGCGGTAACGATAGTTGAGCTGTGCAGACAGTTCGTGATCTTCTTGTGCAAACTTCTTTTGATAATTTCCGGTAAGGGAATAATAAGAACCGCCTCTATAGGACTCACTTTTGTTGAACTCGCGAAGTTCTGTGTTTCCGGGAGTTACCGTTGTGGTGTAATACTGATCCGATTGGCTCTCCCTATTAAACTTACCGGTGCGCACACCTATCGAAAAGAAATCCTTTTCCGTTATGTCCCAATCAAAACCTCCCCTAAACGATCCTCCGTTATGGTTTTGTTCGTTTTTTCCCGACGATATTTTTGTAGTGGTAACGCCATTGCTTACCGTACGACGTTCGCTAAAAGATTCCCCTGGATAAGGACCATCGTTGTAATCGGCACCCAGGTAAAAATTGGTGCTTTTCCTTCGCCAATTCAGCAATATGTCGCCACCGTATTGGTTAAACGATCCACCTTTTACATTCACAAGGCCTTGAACGCCCAGCATCCTGTTTTTCTTGGTGATGATATTGATAATACCACCCGTGCCGTCGGGTTCGTATTTAGCCGACGGATTGGTAATTATTTCAATATTTTCGATGGTAGAAGCAGGCGTCTGGCGCAACGCATCCGAAGGATCGAGCACCGTAGGTTTGCCGTCGATAAGCACGGTAAAACCCGTACTTCCGCGAAGCGATACGTTACCTTCAATATCTACTCGTATGGATGGGACATTCTCCAATACTTCCACGGCCGACAAAGATGCGGATGTCATTTGCTCCCCCACGGATACGACTTTTCTATCAATTTTAAATTCAACGGATTGTCGGTCAGCTACCACCTCCACTTCATCAATAGAACGGGACGACCCGGCTAGCATAATATCGCCAAGATTCACCACGTCCCTACCCCGTTCAACGGTTATTTCGTCGTACCGTTTGTCATCATACCCCAAAAAAGATATGGTAACATAAAATTCGCCAGGCTCTAAGCCCTTGATGTTAAATGCTCCGTTGGCATCGCTTATGGTTCCAGTAACCACCGAACCGTCCACTCGCTTGTAAACAGCCACTGTTGCATATTCAACCGGCATTCGGGTTTTACTGTCAAAAACATATCCCTTCAAAATTCCTTTTTCACCCGTTTCGTCTGTCGGGTTGGCTAACATGGTGTCAAATACTATCATAAAGGCCCAAAACATCAGGCCTATTTTTTTCTTTGTCATAAAATATCTCTTTACTATCCTCAATATAAGACGTCGTTAAAACAATGTTCCCTCGGTATAAAAGATGTAACATCGAAATAAGATTAATGTTTGGGTAATTAAAACCCGAAAATCATACTCCTTTACTTATTGTTTTTTCCTCTGAACATTTTCAACTACGCATAGCTTTTTGCAATGAGATTCAATTGAGAACATTAGAATTACGCACGAACTATTTAATCATTTCCCTGTTCCTAATAATGAATTGAAAAATGATTAAATAAACCAATTGATACAACTACAAATAGAATGAAGCTAATCACTGTTCTTAATCAATTACGTGCACTTGCAATTCTCGAAGGAATCTCATACCTCTTATTAATCCCTACCGTTATTCTGAAGTACGGCTACGAGATGGGGCTACCAAATAAAATCGTGGGAAGCATCCATGGGCTGTTGTTCGTGTTATACTCCATTTGGGTGGTTTATTACGCCATAAAAAAGAAATGGAACCTGATGAAAACACTCATTAGCTTGGCCGCATCCTTATTTCCCTTTGCCACATTTATTGTAGATCAAAGAATTTTGAAAATAGAAGCCCAGGACCAATTAAAAGCCGCTACGGATCCCACATCATAAAAAAGACTGCTGTCTCTTAGTAAAGGCAGCAGTTCACTTTTAAAACTCTCTCAGCATTTAGCAAACAGAGAATTAGCCTAATATTATACCTGTGCTCCACATCCAGAATCTATCGACCTAACAACCTATTGACCAAATGACCTAACAACCTAATTGCCAAACCAATAATAGAGATGTAAAACCAACTACTTTTTAGCTACCCTGAATTTCATTGCTTTGGTGCTTGCGTTACCTAATTTATCGGTGGCTTCAACAATCACTTCATATAGTTTCTCATCCTTAAACAATTCACTATCGAAGGGTGAATTAACACCACCATATTTGTGTTTCATACCTCCATCAATGGTGAAAAAGATATCCTGAGTACCACAGTAGCGATCGGTTGCTCCCATATACATTTTTACATAGGGAGGATAAACACTTATTTTTTCACCATCTACTACCTCTTCTCTCAAAGCTTTAATGCTAAAATTAACATAAACCTCTGGCGCTTCGTTATCCACTACCAGCTCACATTGCTTCTCCATTTCACGGTTATTAACCTTGTCGCTTGCCATAAAACCAATACTATGCAAACCACCTTTAGATAGCTTAAAACTATGTCCATCCTGCAAAGTGCCACCATCAATTCGGTATTCTATCTGATCTACTCCGGCATCTGCATCTTCCGATTTCAGTTGAATACCTGTTTCGCTGGAAATAAAAAGCGTATCGCGTGTAAAAAACTGAGGCCCTTCGTATTCAACTCTCGACAATGGAGCCTCATTATCCATATAAACAGTAAACTGTTCAATTACAGAACGATTTGAAACGATATCAAGTGCCTGAAACCAAACTGTTTGCAATCCGTACTTATCCTCAGGCAGTATGGGCGTTTCATAAATTTCATCCATGTAGCGTTGACTCTTACCATAGATAATATTGTGAATGGCCGATACCGTATCTCTAGCACTCAATTCAATCCGGCTGCGTGCCGACACATATAAAACCTTGCCTAAAAACTGATCGCCCAGTACTAACGACGACGCTGTAGGTAATGTTTTATCCACCACAAAGGCAATAACACTAGCTCCTACATCAGTTCCTTCATAAATATTGCCCACATTATCTTCTGCCCAGTATTTCAAATAATATTCGCCTGTTGGTAAAGTACTCAGTTGAATACCATCTTTATAAATGCGCACAGCCTGATCGTTAATTTGGTAGCGAATTTGCTTCAAGCCCGAGCGACTGTCTTTAGCCTCTATGATGATTTTTGATTCTCCAGAAGCCACTTTGCCATACACATTACCTTCCAGGCTCCAATTGGCTACGGGCGGCGTAGCATCAATTGTAAACTCATACGTTTTTTCCTCCTCCACATTACCCACTTGGTCAACAGCATAAACCTTAATCTGATATTCACCTTCATCATCCAGTTGCAAGGTATCACTATACGCTGCGTAGGATTGCTTATTCAAACTCACATAGATATTCTCTACACCCGACATTTGATCCGCAGCCGTTATACCGACCTTAAGCCCCTTGTTATAGTACACGGTTCCATTTTTAACATAGCGGCCAACGCCGTTCCATGCCAGCTTTGTGGTCGGCGTAATACCATCGGCATACACATCAAACATGATATCGGCAATCGGATACACAACCTTTTTAGTGACTGTATCCACCTGCGAAGGAGTACGTATGGTATTTATCCCTTCGCTATCCAAATAAAAAGGGTTGGCGTATTGCGGCGTTTTATGACTCTCTAGCCGCTGCATATTTTCAGTTGAGGTGGGCGCATTACCTATATATAAATACAGGGGCTGCTGTTTATTGATATACAATTTACCATCCGTTGCCTTATACATTTTGACAGGGTGATCCAAAGGTGTTTGACCGGATATCAGAAGAACATTAATACTGAAAAACAGTAAGAATAGAAAGGTTAGATTTTTCATTTATTTATTTATAGTTTAATTTTTAGTTAGCATATAATCTCCTCCAATTTCACTTCGGCAGAACTTGTCCAAAATAATCATTCTAATAGATGAGAAACATCCTCACAGCCTACCCCAACCCTTGGGTGTCTCGTTTCATCGCAACTGCAACATGAAGAGTCACCACCTTTTTCAAACCTTAATACGGTAGTGCCATTAGCAGGTTGCAGAACTTTTGACGGATAACGGATAAGCGTTGATAAAAATCACATGAGTGAGAAACTTACCATATGGCGACCGATGGCTGGCAGCTTATCTTTTATCAAACAGGGTATCAACCTAAGCTATATCCAAGCTCTTGGAAGGGTTACAATACAAAATCAAATTAAGGGTATGTGGTATTTACATATTTCCTATATTTGGGATGATTTGTTCGCAAAAACCAAACGAGATAATGTAGGTTTTTATAATTAGGATCATGCAACAACATAAACCCCAAGCTTAAAAAAACCTGTAACATGACAACAATTAGTGAATATCAAAAAGATTGTTTTACTTGGCTTAGAGGTAACAAAAGTCTTTTTCTCCTTAACCGATTCTCGTTCAAAAGAATATCTCAACGGTTCTGCAAAAATTAAAACAGTCAACGGAATTAACAGAAATGTTATTTGCTTGCCACATCCACGGATTCTAATGAAAAAGACAGATAAGAATCCTTGGCCAAGTAGGTTTGACAAAGAAATTTCACCAACAGCTAAAAACGAAATTGAAAGGATAAAAAGAGCTTGTGTGGTTTGAGCACTAAATTAAGGTGCAAATATTTTACCCTACAAAAGCGCAAGTTTATATAATACTACCTTTATGTATTATAGTTATGAGCTAATGTGCTATATTTATGCATTGAAATAACTCCGTGCAAAGTCGAAATAAAGGCAAGTGGGGTGAAGTTATTGAAAAGTTATAGCAAATGCTAAAAAACACCACTAGGTATATGAAACACATATTTTTAACAGTGATTATCTTAATAATTGGATTCACAAATGGATTTGCTTGTAAATGCTCATATCAAAATCTAGAAAATGAAATTGATTTAGCAGACCTGATTTTTCAAGGAGTTCCGATTAGCAAAAAACAGATTGATACAAAAATGATTTATCAATTCTTAATTAGTAAAGTATGGAAAGGAGTTAAGTCGGACACAATTGAGATTAAAACTGGGCTTGGAGGACAAGATTGTGGGATGGTTTTTGAACTTGGAAAAGCCTATGTTGTATTTGCAAAAAATGTTGAAACATCCCACTGCCGAAAGAATACACAGATTGATTCTACGAATATTGATTTGAAATTGGATTATAAATTCACAAAGGATTTTTTTGAAGCATTTAAGAATCATGACAAGATACTAAATACTCAAGAGAGCGAATATTTAAACCGACAATTTAAAAGCGAATTGGTTAATTACGATTTCAAAGACAAAGCAATAATTTTCACTACTTCAATGTCAGTAATTTCAAAAACTGATTGAATTAAAACAAATTGGAAACACGAGAATCCTTCTGTTGAATTAGTTGAATTAACAAAGCAAGAAAAGGAAAAAACTGGATATGACGCGATTCTAGTAACATGGTCAAAGTTTATTTTGACAGATAAAATGAAAAGAAAAATACTGAATGAATTAAAATAAAGCACAGGCTTACAATCGAGTAGACAGCTGACGGTCAAATAACCCCCAGTGCACCTCTCCCGCCACCGTCCATATGGGTCTTCCCGAAAGGTTGCGGAACAGGCAGCACACGGCGGTTCTCTTAGGTACATAATATGTGTTGCGATAAAAAAACTCATCCTCCCAAACAGGTCGATGCATTATCTTACGGTGCCGTTAGGCACCTAATATGGGTAGATATTTCAAAATGGAGCAATCCCGTCCCATACGGGACGGAACGTTGGTTGTTTTATCGATTCTACCCATATCAAATGCCTAACGGCACTCAAGCCGCAACATACCATTGAAGCAAAACATCACCCTAAGAAATTTATAAGATCAAAAGGAGACCGCAGAAATCCCGTAGGGATAACCTTTGCATAACCCCCAGATTTATCTGGGGGATGAGATATGCACTTGAGATTTACTCCGTAGGAGTAGGCCAAATGCTATTGCGCTGGGACATTCAATATGGGAAACTCCGCTGGAGTTCATATACATTACGACACTATTACCCCCAGATTTATCTGTGGGTTATGCACAGCAAACTCCTCTGGAGTTTTTAAGCAGTCCCTAGCTAGCTAATAAGGGTGGAAATAAAAAAACTCATCCTCCCAAATAGGTCGATGCATTATCTTACGGTGCCGTTAGGTACCAAATATGGGTGTAACTACTCAGCAAGCATCAACTGTTAATAATTAAGGTGATATGCTTTGAATATTTTGGGTGTAGGAAAATTTCGAGTTGTTCTATTCGATTGTCGCGGTCTGGATTTTAAAAACGTAAATTATTG
>JAGXIO010000126.1 GCA_024635555.1 Saccharicrinis sp. | reverse complement strand
GTCCCGTACGTTCAAACCGGAATCTTGGAACTCTTCAAAGAGTCGCTTAAATGTTGATAATGTCATCCTCATTTTTTGCCATCAAAGTAACAGCGAGATCACCGAGTTGGCAATATGTACGAGGCCGAAGACTTACGAACAAAAGACGATGTTGTTTTTTATCTTCCTTTTAAGTTTGAAGTTGAAAGCGACAAATTCGATAGAGAATTAGAAAAACATAGAGTGATAAAAATAAAGAAAACATTTCTTGAAGGAAGAGATGTGCTAATGTAACCTTCCCTATTTTTAACACCAAATTATTGCAGAACCTATATTAAAATCAATCTCACAAAACCCTCATTTCATTTAATAATCGGTATTATCAGTTATGGCAGGATCAATCCAGAACAATCCCTGAAGTACTGAAAATTGTTAAAGTTAGTAGGGCTACTTTTTATAGGTATATTGCTTGGGTGAAAGCCCGCCTACCGCCTGCCTGACGGTAGGCAGGGATGGTAGGGAGCAGAATGGGAAGGGAAAGGATGAATAAATGTTGTGCGCATAGTCTTTCATGCTCTTGGAGTTCTACAATACAAATTCAGATTAAAACTAAATGATTAAACATATTCCCTATATTTGGAATGATGTGTTCATAAAAACCAAAATGCAAATCAGATATATATTCACCCTATGAACATATAACAATGTTGGCGGTAATTCGGTACGATAAAGGGACATCCTTTACAAAGTTGTATAGACAATGAAGTTTACCGTCAATTAGGATTATAAAAAAAAGTAAATTACTATGGAGAATAAAGCACGAATTGATTTTGACTTTAAAAAAGGGTTTTTTCTTGAAGAAGATGATATTTTAAAAATAAATGAAATCATTAAATCGAGATTCTGCTCCTTACCAAATTCCATTCTTAAATATAAAATTAGAAGAATCGATTCAAATGAATATATTACAGACAACCTTGAAGTTGTTTTAAAAGAAGAAAATTGCAACGGACAAGAAATAGTTTCCTTTACTTTTATGGCAGAGTCAGATACAAAGGAAAAGGTTAATGCATTTGAATTCGAGTATCAACTACATCTCTCATTCTCAAAAAACAATGGAACAAGTTTAAGTATTTCGGGTTTAGACAGAGATTTAGTATTTCTCTTAAAATCAGACCTTAAGAATTACCTGGATAATAATGTCAATAAAGGTTTTATTGTAATGGATAAATCAGAATTCAAGTCAAAATCAATCTTGGCTTTACTGTTATTTATTATGTTAGTTACGATAAGCTTTATCCTTTCTATTGCATCGCCTGAAACAAATATTGAAAATATTCTCAAATCTTCTGATGTTAATGAAAAACTAAATTACATTATTCAAAAGTCACAAGATTACAGTTTTAGGAGGATTAATATTTATCCTTATTACACAGTAGGAATCTTGGGTCTTCTCATGCTTATGATATTTTTTGATTTTACACCTAAAGTAATAACATTTTTATTCCCTAGTAATACATTCTACATTGGTAAGTACATGAAAATATACGACAAGAAAATAAGCTTTAGAAACAATATTATCTGGGTAGTTGGGATTGGTTTAATAGTTGGAATCACAGCAAGTTTTGTCGCTAACAGATTATAAATAACAACCGCTAATCGAATTCTAAGACCTTCCCAGTCTCACCAAACCTAATTTGGCCCCAATACAAAGCTTGAAGTTTACATAGGTAATGCCGCCTTCGTCCAACATAATTTTATCCTTTATACCCCGCATTTCATCCTCACAATAATTTTGAATATTAAATCAATACTCAACTTTTTCAGTATCTTGGTCGAACAAAGGATAAAATCCTAATACGTTATGCCCAACTAAAACAGACACACAGCTACGAATAAAGTACAAATAGAAATGAAGAAATCTGGATTAATATTAATATTTGCAATTCTGATATGTGGATTAGTTCAAGCAAAAGTAATAAAGCTTGGTTTAATAAATCCAACACCCAGAAACCTTGAAAAAATAGCCTTTCTTAAGAATAACGGATTGATAAATATTGATAGCCTTAAAATTGTTGGAATTTATCATGAAACTCAAACCGACCTGATTGATATGACAAATGCTTTTATTGATAATGATAGCATTGCTGATATTTCAATTTTAACAATTAAAAACTCGTTATCAATGGATAGTTTGTTTTGTGAAAATAATTGTTCAGCGGAGTTTGAAGAAATATTTTCTAAAACTGAAGGATTGATATTCTTGGGAGGTGCAGATATTTTGCCTTCATTATATGGCGAGAAAACTTTTTTAACCACAGAATTAATTCCAAATGAAAGAAATTGGGAGATTTCCTTTTTGTTTCATTTACTTGGTGGCTCGCAAAATAAAGATTTTATGCCTTTTCTGGAACAAAAACCTCATTATTTGATTTTAGGAATTTGTTTAGGAATGCAAGAACTAAATGTTGCATGTGGAGGAACTCTCTATCAAGATATACCATTTGAAATCTATAAAAAGAAAACTTATGAATCTGTGTTGAACCAGTATATAGAGAATCAGCATAAAAACTACACTAGCAGGATTAATAATTGGGACAATGCAAACTCCTCTTTACAGTTTCACCACATAAGGATAATAAAAAATAGCGTACTTGATTTTGAAAAAATACAAAATCCGTTAGTGACTAGTATACATCATCAATCTGTAGATAAATTGGGAAAGGATTTTCAAATTATAGCAACCTCATTGGATAAAAAGGTAATAGAAGCGATTTCTCATTCCAAGTATAAAAACGTTTATGGTATTCAGTTTCATACCGAATTTTCAATTTTTTATAAACAACAAGAATTTAAAGATTCGAAAAATAATCCAATAAGACTTTCTGAAAATGACAAGCTTTTCCATGAGATTTTCTGGAAAGATTTTAGTGATAAATTGATAAATATGAATTAGCAGGGCATAATCGAATTCTAAGGCTAAACAAGTCTCACAAAACCCTATTAAACTTGGCACATAGGCGAAATAACAGCGTAGGGGGTGAGGTTATTGAGAAATTGGGGTCCATGTCAATACCCACATACATATTAAATTGAATATGTGTAATAGTGTTCAATTATCAATTGAAAGAGGAGGTTAAAAGTTTGATAATTATGAAAAGACCAAGAGGAAGGACACTAGAAAAAGTTACATTTTGGATAGTGTTTATATTATTGCTAGTGATTGGAATTATCAGTGCAGCTTTTGCAATGGATTCATTTGAAAATTATTTAAATCCCTATCCATATAGTATTTTATTGTGCCTAATTGGAATTCTCATTGCTTATGTGCTTTCATTAGCTCTAAAGAAGTATATATCTGGATTAATAGAAAATATTAAAGATTATAAAGGAGTTTTCTTTGGTTTATCATTAGGATTTATTGGTATATGTTTAAACCTTGGAATAAGAACTAATAATTTTTTATCCGTGATGAAATATTCTGGGGAAGTTACAATACTAGATAAATCTAGAAGAATTGGAGGATCTCGTGATGCAGGTCATAGTAAAATTCATTTTGTGCTAAACGGAAAAAAAATAAGTTATAATTGTAATTATAAATATTGGGAAACACTTTACATCGGAGATAGGATTAGTATTGAGTATTATAAAAGTAAATTAGGCTCAGATTATATTATTTATACAGACGAAATTAACTATTAAATCACGTACCCGTACCCCGATCGAATTCTAAGACCAAGTAGTCTCATAAAACCCTCGTTTACCTTCGCCAGGGTGATGTGGTAGTTGTTTGGAAACTCGACAGGCTTGGCCAGTCTCTCAAACATCTCATCGATCTGGTTACCGGTTTCCGGGAAAAGGGGATCGAATTCATCAGTCTCAACGACAGCATCGATACCACCACCGTCCCGGGCCGGTTAACCTTTAACATCTTCGCCAGCTTTGCCGAGTTTGAACGCGAACTGATCCGGGAGCATACCATGGCCGGTCTGCAAGCCGCTCGCGAACGCGGCCGCATAGGTGGCCGCAAAAAAGGATTATCTCCGGAAGCCAAAAAAGTAGCTTATGCATGTTACCAGTTATGGGAAGATAAATCCAGAACGATATCAGAGATATTGAAAGTAGTGAATGTGAGCAAGGCTACTTTTTATAGATATATTGCCTGGGCTAAAGAGGAGAATGGGAAGAAAGAAAAATAAAGTAGGTACGTATACCCTTCCCAATTGGGAGTATAAACAAAACTTACAATAAAGATATATACGGAATCATTTGTTTACCTTTACGTTAGGCATTATATTATGAGAAACACTATTCAAATAGCAATTTTGGCTGTATCAACTATCTTGATTTCCTGTAATTCTGGATACAAAAAATATTCAAGAATTGAATTTCCAGCCTATTATGACACTGTGAAAAATAGTGGGATTGATTACGTTGTGGACGAAATGGTTATGTCTCATAATGGTATACAACTTATTGACACCATTGATTTTAAAAACCAAAAAATTGATTTAAACAAACAGCCAAAATATGGTGAGTATGCAAAGTCCTCTTTGGATGGTTATCGGTGGCCGAAAGATTCTATTCAAATTCAGATTTTAATTGACACATCAAGAATTATTTCAACCAAAGACAATAGAATATCTTATGTTGTTCCACCACCACCACCTATAACACCTTCTATACTAAAAGAAATTGACTCAATATTAAATATTAATAATCAAGAGGATTCTATTGAGTCAAGTAATGTAAAACAAAAAAATGAACAAGAGAAAACTGATAGCTGGGTAAATAATTATCCAGTATTTATTGTCAATTATACAGACACAATTATTTCTCTGACCTATGAGGATATAAGTGGTTTTAAAATGGTTCAGGAAGCTAAAGACTCTATTGGGACATGGAAACCAATACAGTATTGGCATTGGAATTGGTGTGGGAATGCATATTCATCTATAGATTTAAAACCTAAATACTTTGCATTAACAAGGACTCCAAAGTTTACAGGTGAATATAGAACCAAACTAAGACTAAAAATGAGGTTCTTCAACAAAACGTATTACTCTAATGAATTTAATGGTAGAATTAATTATTCTCAATTTGAATATCCTGAAAGGTTTAATGTTTATAATGAAAGAGAAAGAAACTATATGCTATTGATAGAATAAATACAATGCCCAATCGAATTCTAAGACCTAACCAGTCTCACCAAACCCTATTAAACTGGGTACATAGGCGAAATAACAGCATATGGGGTGAGGTTATTGAGAAGCTGTAAACCATTCCCTACATCTCGCACAAAAAAAGATTAAAAGGAAGTTAAAAGACCATATTCGAAGGAAGTCACAATGAAACCAGAAGAGTTAAACCAAAAACACAATAAATGAAACTAATCCTAATTGCAATTCTATCAACCTTGATTCATATTCAGGTTAAATCTCAGGAAAATGATTTGAAACATCTCATAGTTAATGACACTACGAATACTTATAAAAGCTTTGAACAGATTTTAGAATTAGACAGGTTTAAGAATAAGGTTGTTTGTATTAATTTCTGGGGAACGGCGTGTGGCTTTTGTTTAGCTGAATTCAAACATGAGAATGAATTAAAGTTGCAATTTGAAAACGATTCTGTAGAATTTGTTTATTTGTGCACTAGGTATCCCAATACAAAAAAGAATGAAAAACGATGGGAAGAAATAATCTATGAAAATAAACTAGATGGGACTCATATTTTGTTATCGAATGAGTGTTATGAATCATTTATCGATAATTATGAAGACAAATATCCGCCTATCCTTAAAGCTGCTTTACCCAAATACTTATTGGTCAACAAGAATGGAGAAATTATTAATTTCAACCTACCTAGACCTTCAACTAAAGAATTGATATATACAGAAATAAGAAAAGAACTGTAAATAGAAATAACGGTTTACAACCAAAGCTTAAACGCAATATGTCCGCCGCAGGCGCAACACAGGCACACTGCGTCTAGCAAAGCCGTTATGCTTCATGCTGAAAAAGCGGCCACCAGTTTTATAAATAGACAATAATATGCAAACAATTAAGGCGTTATAGACTTAAATAATTATTAAAACTAAAGATTTATGAAACTAAAGATTAATCTAATCCTCGTTATTTCACTGATGATTCTGATAGTCGTATCATGTAATCGTCCAAATTGTGAAAATAAAAATC
>JAGXIO010000125.1 GCA_024635555.1 Saccharicrinis sp. | reverse complement strand
TACGCTCAACGAGCACAAAGCCAACCGGAGCTTTAGGGTGCTGGTTATTTGTGGCGAGGGAGATTGTTTTTGCTCGGGTGCCGATTTGGACTGGATGAAACAAGGGATTACCCAATCCAAAACAGAAAATATCGACGATGCCAAATTATTTAATGCCTTGTTCGAAACCATCTATACTTTTCCCACCCCGGTGATATGCGAAGTGCGCAATTCGGCATTCGGTGGGGCTGTGGGTATCATGGCCTGTGCCGATATCGTGGTGTGCGAGCCGGATTCAACCTTTGGATTCCCAGAAGTTAAATTGGGCATTATCCCTGCCACCATAGCACCTTATGTTATGTCGAAAATGGGGAACAGCAATGCTCGCAAACGTCTTTTAATGCCCGAACCCTTTTCGGCTCAGGAAGCCAAGGCCGAAGCTTTGGTGCATTATATTGCCGACGAAGGTGCTATACGCAATAAAACACTTTCCTTAGCACAAGCTGTGGCACAAGGTGCGCCCGATGCATTGATTCAGACCAAGGCATTGTTAAGGCGACTAGAGGAGCACCTCGAAGATGAATCTTCTAAGTTGTTTTGTGCCCGCATGATTGCTGGTGCTCGCATTTCCAGCGAAGGACAAGAGGGTGTGAGTGCATTTTTTGAAAAACGAAAACCATCTTGGAACAAATGAAGAAAGTACATGTTTCGATTAAGAGGATACTGATTGCCAACAGAGGCGAAATAGCTGTTAGAATTATTAAAACAGCCCGCCAAATGGGCATTGAAACGGTGGCTATTTTTACCCAAGCCGAAGAAGATGCCTTGCACGTGGAAAAGGCCGATGTGAAAGTGCGGATGAAAGGTTTCTCCATTGATGATACTTATTTAAACGCTGCGCAAATTGTGCAGATAGCGCTGCAACATAAGGTAGATGGCATACATCCGGGATATGGTTTTTTATCCGAAAATGATGATTTTGCCCAGCTTTGTCAGGATAATGGTATTGTGTTTATTGGCCCTGCTCCGGAGCTAATAAAAATGATGGGCAATAAAGATGAGGCCAATAAAATTGCGGAAGCCTGCAAAATTCCTCTTCTTAAAAAAATGAAGGGAAGCTTGACCCAAATGCTCCACAAAGCCAAATCGTTAAACCTACCCATTGTTATAAAAGCTGCTGCGGGTGGCGGAGGTAAAGGGATGCGGGTGGTATATGATTTAAAATATTTGGAAGCCGAATTAAATGTTGCCGCAGCCGAAGCCTATCGTTATTTTGGCAACGCATCTGTTTATGTTGAAGAATATGTAGAAAATACCCGGCATATCGAAGTGCAGATATTGGCCGACACGCACGGTAACATCATCCATCTTAACGAACGCGATTGTTCCATTCAGCGTCGTCATCAAAAAGTGATAGAAGAAGCGCCGGCTCCTCAATTAAGTGCCTCAATTAAAAATAATATAATTGAAGATGCGCTTATGCTGGCCAAGCATATTGGCTATGTTAACGCCGGAACCATTGAGTTTTTGCTGACACCCCAAGGGAAACATTACTTCCTGGAAATGAACACACGTATTCAGGTGGAACATCCTGTTACCGAGGAAATAACGGGTGTGGATATTGTTAGGGAGCAAATACGCATTGCTGCCGGGCTACCACTTTCCTATTCACAGAACGATATAGCTGTGGACGGACACGCCATTGAGGCACGTATTTATGCCGAAGACCCACGAAACAATTTTATGCCTTCTTTTGGCAATATCATCAATACCTATATCCCAAACCATCCAAAAATAAGGATAGATGCCGGTGCACAGTTGCAAGAAAATTTAAATCCAAACTTTGATTCGCTCTTGATAAAAGTAATAGCCAAGGGGAAGGATAGGTCGGCGGCCATTAGTCGCTTAAAGATTTTTTTGACGGATTATGCCCTGTTTGGTATCAAAAGTAACCGAGAGATTATTCTGGAGGCATTAAGTGACCCGGATTTCATAGATGGAAATTATTCCACTTCTTTTTTCCAAACAAAACTGGATGCTCTTTTAAAACCGATAGCACTTGCCAATAGTTTATCAGATGCAGTTTGTGCAACTTTTATTGTTTTAAAAAATCATAGCAAAAATACGGGTTCCGATGTATGGAGTCATCTTGGATATTGGCGTTGGCCGCAGCGGCATCAAATATATATCGATGGTAAAAGAATGGAGGTAAATGTGAAAGCAATTTTTTCGGATTCTATGGATATCATCACGGATGACCAAAAAAACATTCATATCTCCGATGTTAGCTTAGAGCCGCAAAAACTTTCCTTCTTTCTTAATGATATTCTAATTGAAGTACCCTATTCGGAGGATAAAAAGGGAGGGTTATATATTCAGTATAATGGTCGGCAGGTGTATGTTACTGATATACCGGAAAGGACTAAACAGAAAATGGAAAGTGATAATATGGACGATATTAAATCCATCATGGCGCCTATGCCGGGTTTAATTATTGATGTAATGGTGAAGGAGGGTGCCCAAATAAAAAAGGGGAATCCTTTGCTGGTGCTCGAAGCCATGAAAACGGAAAATGTAATACTTGCTTATAAAGATACCATCATAACCAAAATATCCATTGCTAAAGGCCAGCAGGTCAGTTTAAACCAATTGCTTATAGAAACGGAGTAGCTGATAGCTGATAGCTGATAGCTGATGGCTAATGGCAATTAGCGATTTGCATTATTACATCGCTATTAGCCATAGGCCAATAGCTACTGGCCATTTGCCAAAACTTATAACTAAAAAAATATGAATCCTTATTACAGTGCAGAAAAAGAAGAATTAAGACAAAAGGTTCGTGAATTTGCCGAAAGTGAAATAAAACCATTGGCACAGGAACTGGATGCCAACGAAACATTTTCGGTAGAGTTGAGCCAAAAGATGGGACGCAATGGCTTTTATGGTATCGATATACCAAAGCAATATGGCGGACAGGGAATGGATACCCTTTCGTATATCATTGCCGTAGAAGAAATAGCCCGGGTAGATGGCTCGCAGGCGGCTACAATGGCTGCCCACAATTCGCTGGGGGTAGCACCAATTTTTAATTACGGCACAAAAAAACAAAAGGAAACTCTGCTGCCTGATTTGCTTAATGGTAACAAGTTATGGGCTTTTGGCCTCACCGAAGTTAATGCCGGTTCCGATGCCCGTGGTGTTGAATCGGTGGCCACTAAAACAGCCGATGGATGGGAGCTAAACGGCTCTAAAAGATATATCACCAACGGAAGCAACGAGTTGATGTATGGCATTACCGTACTGGCCAAAACAGGTGAGTTAAGCGGTAAACCCAGCTATTCAACTTTTATCGTAAAACGAAGTATACCCGGATTTTCCTGCAAACGTACCTTGGGCAAGATGATGTGGAGAGCTTCGGATACTGCTGAGATTACCTTTGACAAATGCATGCTTCGCAACGCGGATTTATTGGGCGAAGAGCATTACGGGTTGCCACAGATGTTAAAAACATTGGACAGTGGAAGGCTGTCGATAGCTGCCATGGGATTGGGATTGGCGCAGGGGGCATTTGAAATGGCATTGGCTTATGCCAAAGAACGCGAGCAATTTAAAAAGCGTATCGGCAGTTTTCAGTCAATTCAGTTTAAATTGGCCGATATGGATTTGAAAATTGAGCTGGCCCGTAACCTCTTGTACAAAGCCTGTTGGCTCAAAGATAATAACCAACCTTTTGGCAAGGAAGCCGCCATGGCCAAATTGTATTGCAGCGAGGTAGCCCAGGAGGTATCGGACGAGGGGATGCAGATTTTTGCAGGGGCCGGTTTATTTAAAAATCAGGATATCGAGCGTTTTTATCGCGACCACCGTATTTTACGCATTGGCGAAGGAACCACCGAAATACTTAAAATGGTCATTGGCCGGCATATTGGTTTGTAATGGTTTGTTTTTTTAAGTTGAAGAAAAGATTTGGGCTACCCGCCTGCCGGAGGGCAGGAAGCCCGATGTGGATGGTTCATTTTCCCACAGGCTAAAGCCTGTGGCTAGTTATAATGAAAATCACATATTAAACATATTACAACATACATTCCTATAACTAGGTACGGCATTTACCGTGTACGGCCTCTGACGGATGCCATGTTTTAATAGTACGGATATAAATCGGTTTTAACCGAAACACAATAAACAATCGCTCCTTTTTTGGGGGTTATAATAATGATAGGTGTTAAATGTTAGGGCTAAAGCCCGATGTGGGTGATTCATTTTTCCCTAGGCTAAAGCCTAGGTCTAGTTATAGGTTTAATTTAACATCCCTTAAATTTGGATTTACCTTTATAACTAGGCACGGCATTTATGCCGTGTATTATTTACGGTATGCAAATCGGTTTTAACCGAAACATAAATTGTACAGTTAGTTTTTTAACAATTCATTAATTTAGCAAAATGTCTTACGTTAAAGTCTATGTTCATTTTATTTGGTCAACCAAAAATAGAGAACCTTTTTTGACTGATGATATACGTGAAGATGTGTTTAATCACATTCGTGAAAATGCGAGTGAAAAGAATATCTATATCGATTTTATTAATGGATATGTAGAACATGTACATTGTTTGGTATCTTTAAATGAAGATTTAGGCATCGGTAAAATTGCACAATTATTAAAGGGAGAATCGTCACATTGGATAAACAAGAACGATTTAAGCAAATATCATTTTCAGTGGCAAAGTGAATATATGGCAATTGGAGTTGGGGATGATAAGTTACCGATTATACGACAGTATATTGCAAATCAAGAAGAGCATCATCAAAAAATTAGTTTTGAAGAGGAGTATAATCAATTCATAAAACGTTATGGGTTTGATATAGTAAGAAAAGATTTGGGCTAAAGCCCGATGTGGATGTTTCATTTTCCCACAGGCTAAAGCCTGTGGCTAGTTATAATGAAAATCCTATGTCAAACATATTGCAGCATATATTCTTATGATTAGGCCCGGCATTCATGCCGTGTTTAACAGTAGGGATGCAAATCGGTTTTAACCGAAACATAAATTGTACCGTTAACCAATAAATAAATCACATGGAAGACCGAAAAAAAGAGCATATTCATTTGGCTTTTGAAGCCAATGTAACCCGGGCACAAGCCGATCCTCGTTTTATGTACGAGCCATTGATGTCGGCTCATCCTGCCGGACAAGCTGAACCCTTTGAATTTTTAGGCAAAAAAATGAAGCTCCCGTTCTGGATATCTTCCATGACCGGAGGAACGCAACGTGCAGGGGCGATAAATGCAAAATTGGCCAAAGCTGCGGGTGAATTCGGTTTGGGGATGGGGCTTGGTTCGTGTCGTTCCTTGTTTACATCGGACGATTATTGGGACGATTTTAAAGTTCGTGATTTTATTGGCAACGATTACCCCTTCTACTCTAACCTGGGCATTGCGCAACTCGAAGAGCTATTGGCAAATAAAGAGGCCGGAAAAATTGATTATCTGAATCGTCAACTAAAAGCCGATGGAACCATCATACATATCAACCCTTTGCAGGAAGCATTTCAGCCCGAGGGTGATATTTTGAAGCGACCACCCATTGAGTGCATTCAGGAACTTCTGGAAAAGGTAGAGTCACCAATCATTGTAAAGGAAGTGGGACAAGGTATGGGCTATGAAAGTTTAAAGGCATTGTTGCACCTGAATATTGCGGCCATCGAATTTGGTGCTTTGGGTGGTACCAATTTTACCAAACTAGAGCAGATGCGAAGAATAAGCAACTCTTCTATTTTTGAGGGTTTTGCCATGGTTGGTCACACCGCTGAGGAAATGACCATGATGGTTAACCAGATTGTGGAGCAGGGCGGTACCAAATGTAAGCAGATTATTATTTCGGGCGGTATAAAATCATTATTAGATGGATATTATCTTACCCAAATATCTAAGCTTCCGGCCGTTGTGGGAATGGGTGCAGCCTTTTTAAACTTTGCACTGAAAGATTACAGCGAGTTGCAAAAATTTATCACTAATATGGCAAAAGGTTGGCAATTGGCCGAGTCGTTTTTACGAGTAAGACAGCCGGAGTAAGTTTTGAGTTGAAAGTTAAAAGTTTTGAGTTCAGAGTTTAAGGATCAGGTTTTGATTGATTAATTATTGGGATTTTAATGCCTCTTATCTATAATCTCTTCCCGCAATGCTGCGGGATGTCGCTTAGCTCCATATCTAATTTCTTATAGTCTAACATGATAAAAGGTTTTTCAAAATTCAGTCAGGAACAAAAGATAGAAGCACTGGCTTCAAAATATAATTTACCGACATCTTTTAAAGAGGTGTTAAAATCTCACCATCATTCCGCACTTCAGGATTTATACAATCAATTTGCCGAAAATACCATTAGCAATTTTTATTTACCTTACAGCGTTGCTCCGGGGTTTGTAATCAACAAAAAGGAATACGCCATACCCATGGTTATTGAGGAAAGTTCGGTGGTGGCTGCGGCTTCAAAAGCGGCTAAATTTTGGAGTGCACATGGAGGATTCAGAACAGAAGTACTTTCCATTACCAAAAGCGGCCAATTATTTTTTACCACTGAATGGAGTTTGGAGGAACTAAAAGATTTAATGCCCGGCATAGAAAGCGCACTCAGGAATAGCGTAAGGGATATTACCCAGAACATGGAAAAAAGGGGCGGGGGGATTGCCGGGTTTAAACTAACCCACGAAGCCCGTGTTGACGAGCAAACCTTTTGCCTGATGGTGAGTTTTGAAACAGCCGATTCCATGGGTGCCAATTTTATTAATACTTGTTTGGAGCAAATGGGTGATGAGCTGGTCAGTTTTCTTACCCAAAGAAATGATACCAGACCTGTCGAAATTAACATGGCTATTTTATCTAATTATACGCCGGACTGTTTGGTGCAATGTATTTTAAGTTGCCCCGTAGAATCGTTGCGCCCTTATAGTGGTGATTATTCTCCCCAAGAGTTTGCAATGCGATTTAAAAAGGCCGTAAAGTTGGCCAAGCATAATTTATCGAGGGCCGTTACGCACAACAAAGGCATAATGAACGGGGTAGATGCGGTTGTGCTAGCCACCGGAAACGATTTTAGAGCCGTTGAAGCCGGAGTACATGCTTATGCTTCGCGGTCTGGAACCTACGCCTCACTCACCGATATTATTTTGGAGGATAATGTTTTCACCTACACTTTGGAGCTTCCCTTGGCATTGGGCACGGTGGGCGGTTTGACCTTGCTGCACCCCTTAGCCAAACTGTCGTTATTGTTGCTGGGCAAACCATCGGCATCCGAACTGATGCAAATAGCCGCAGCAGCGGGTATGGCCAATAATTTTTCGGCATTGGCTGCCTTGGTTACTTCGGGTATTCAAAAAGGCCATATGAAAATGCACCTAACCAATATACTCACCACTTTAAATGCCAACGCTATCGAATATCAAAAAGCAAAGAATTATTTTAGTGACCATGATGTCAGTCATTCTGCAGTGAAAATATTTTTGGATGCGGAACGATTGAAAGAGCAGCATCGTCAAAAATAACATAACGATACTTCAAATTCCTTAAATTAAAAGAAGCTTAGTAAATATGGATTGTGAAAATTCAGGATCTCTTATTTTTTCTTCCAGAGGCAATGGAAAACTATTGCTTTCGGGCGAGTATCTGGTTTTAAAAGGTGCGCGCGCCCTGTCTGTCCCCTTAAAATTAGGCCAAAGTTTGGCAGTTTACCAAGGCAACGAACCCGGATTTTTTTGGGAAGCCCGCCATGTCCAAGGGATTTGGAATACTGTGAGCTTTAACAATAACCTAAGTATAACAGATGCTAGCGATTCTGTTTTTGCCGAACAATTGAAAAAGATAATAGAAACTGCCTTAGAACTTAGCGAATTCGATTTAAATTATTTAATAGGAAAAAAGGCAATTACCCAAATGGACTTTATGCCCGAATGGGGTTTGGGTAGCAGTTCTACCTTGATTTATAATGTGGCCGCATTCTTTAAAGTCAATTCATATCAATTATTAAAAGCCACGTTCGGAGGTTCGGGTTACGATATTGCCAACGCTGGTAGCTCAAAGCCCCTATTCTTTTGCCTGGATAAAGGTAAGCCTCAAATTACGGAAGTTGACTTTTCTCCCGCGTTCCACGAAAATATTTACTTTGTTTATACCAATAAAAAGCAAAGCTCTAAGTCTTCGATAAAAGGTTTTGAGGATAAAATAATTGGTGCAGACCAAATCAAACGAATAAGCACTATATCTAATAATATGGTAGCTTGCACCCAATTGAGCGTTTTTCAGGAACTGATGACTGAGCACGAAGATATTATCGGGAGGATATTGGGCGTAATCCCTATTCAACAAAAACATTTTAGCGACTTTGATGGTTGTATCAAATCACTGGGTGCTTGGGGTGGGGATTTTATGATGGCGGTCACCCATAGACCTAAAAGTTATGTGCTCGATTATTTTCAGCGTAAAAGCATGAAAACTATATTAAGCTATACACAGCTTGTGCTAAACGGTCATAATTAAAAGGAATGGGTTTACCATGCAAACAATAATTTAAGAATAGATGACTCAGAAACAAACAGCTTATTTAAGGAAAGAAGGTGTGGTTAAATACACCTGCCCTTCCAATATAGCCATTGTTAAGTATTGGGGTAAAACGGATATTCAAATTCCGCTTAACCCGTCCCTAAGTTTCAGTTTAAAACATTCATTTACACAAACATCGGTTTCGTATTTCTTTGATTCGGCTAACAAAGGCCTTCGTTTTAGCTTTTATTTTGAACAGAAAAAAAATGAAAAGTTTGAACAAAAATTAAGCGTTTTTTTCGATCGAATTACAGATAAATTTTCCTGGTTAAATCACTATAATCTTAAAATAGAAAGTCAAAATACTTTTCCGCATTCTTCGGGTATAGCCTCATCGGCCAGTAGTTACGCTGCGCTGGCTCTATGTTTGAGCAAAATACATCAGCAACTTACAGGTGTAGAACTCAGTTGCGAAGAAATATCAAATCTGGCACGCCTGGGCTCCGGAAGTGCTTGTCGCTCAGTTTTTGGGGGATGGAATACGTGGGGCGAATTTACCCAAAAGAAATCCAGTAACCTACATGCCTCGCATCTCCATGAGCATCTCCATGCTTCGTTTGCGGATATTCAGGATACGATTTTAATTGTTAGCAAAGATAAAAAGGAGGTGAGTAGCACGGCAGGGCATCAGCTCATGGAGAATCATCCCTATAAAAATGGGCGGATACAACAGGCCAATAAAAATTTGGTAACCTTAATTGAGGTGCTTAAAAACGGCGATTGGAATGGTTTTATTGAAGTGGCGGAATCGGAGGCCTTGAGCTTGCACGCATTAATGATGAGCTCTACCCCCAGTTACACTTTGCTTTTACCCAACTCTATCAAAATTGTTCAACTTATTCGCGAGTTTAGAGAACAAAACAAGATACCAGTGTGTTTTACCATCGATGCAGGCCCAAACATTCATGTGTTGTATCCCGCACGAAACAAAAAAGAGGTAAATGAGTTTATACAGAATGATTTATTACCCTATTGTGACGATAAAAATTTTATTAACGACGAGTTGGGAACAGGCCCAACAGAAATAAATTAGCCAATGCCACTTAGTAAAAAAAATAGTGTCTATTACTCCAAAATTCTTTTATTCGGAGAGTATTCTATCCTTCTAAATTCCAATGGCTTAACAATTCCGTATGCCCATTTTAACGGATCTCTCGACTTTATAAATGCCTCTGGATATACCGATTTGGATTTTGCCAAAGAATCGAATCAGCAATTAAAGCGCTACGCAGATTTTTTGGGGAAAAACTGTAATGAAATTATAGACACCGATACTTTGCAGGCAGATATTGATAAGGGACTTTACTTTGAGTCATCTATTCCTGAAGGTTATGGCTTGGGTAGCAGTGGTGCTCTTGTAGCCGCTATTTATAAAGAATATGGTAAGAATATCATTAAGGCGAAGGCCGGGCTCGAAAATATCGAAACACAGAAGCTAAAAAGTATATTTTCCATTTTAGAATCTTATTTTCATGGCAAAAGCTCAGGTATCGATCCTCTATTGTGCTACTTAAAATATCCACTTTTCATAAAAGACCAACAAAATATTTCGTCCATAGGTATATCACGGAAAAATATAAAATCGGATGATGCAGTTTTTATCGTCAACTCCAAACAAACCGGAAAAACAGCACCTTTGGTTGATTTGTTTATGACCAAATGTCTTAACCCCATATATATCGAAAAAATTAAAAACGAATTGATACCTACCACCAACAAATGCATACATTCCTTGTTGCAGGGCGATATAAGTAGTTTTTATAAAAACCTAAAGCTACTCTCCAAATTTCAACTTGAGTATTTAAAAGAGATGATTCCCGACGAATTTTTAAAATATTGGGAAGATGGAATTGCGAAAAATCATTATCTGCTCAAGCTTTGCGGATCGGGCGGTGGAGGATATATTTTGGGTTTTACGCGCGAATTTAGTAAGGTGAAAATTGAACTGGCGGGGCATGGATTAGAAGTAATACCGGTGTATCAGGAGTTTTAACCTGCCCTATTCATAAATTTTATGAATAAGGCACCAAAGGCCGATTCTGCCTAAGCAGAATCGAGGGTTAACCCTCGAAAAAGTTTACTTAAACTTTTTCGGCTTTCCGCCTATGGTAGCGGAAAGTGAAAAATGCATGCATTTTTCAGGTTAATATGATACTCGAATAAAAAACCCAACTGTTTTAAAATAAGAATTTCACGATATATTCGCATTTATAGGTCTTTGGTTGTTATATGAGGTAGTTACTTAATAATTACCTAAAACAACAATTATGAAAACAACTTTTACACTTCTGATTATCATCGGGCTTTCTATTCATGCTTTTGCCCAGCATACCAATCCATTTGGCAAAAGGCAAGAAAAGCAGACCGTTCAAAAGGCGAATCTGCTTAAAAATGGACATTTGATCTTTCTACCTAGCGGTATAACTACCGACATCTGGGAGGAAGATGCTTGGCGATTTGACCAATCTACTGCCCTTGAATATGACGAGAATGGCAACCTTCTGGTTATGACCAGTGCACAAACTAAGGTTATGCATACTTACGATGCAAAC
>JAGXIO010000124.1 GCA_024635555.1 Saccharicrinis sp. | reverse complement strand
TCATAAGGTTTTATCCTGTTTTATTGTTTTGCACCATAAAAATAAGTGATAAAACTTTACTATCAAAACACTGTGCAATATTCTTTTGCACAGTGTTTTACTTCTTTTAATCGGTTAGGAGTTTGCGTTTTTAAGGAAATTATAAAAAATTTGGATAAAGTACTGGCTGAAATTAAACAAGTCGCAGACATCCGCTTACTGGTACTTAACAAGGAAAGGGGCTTCGATTTACAGCTTGGTAACATTGATTTAGTGAAAAATTTAAATAATAGAGTTTCCACATTTGGAGAGAGCCAAAGTCCCCTTTAGGGGATTTAGGGGTAGATTGAAAGGATTTTCAACTTAGCTTCTCGTTAAAACCAGCGTTTTTAAATTTAAACAGCGTTTCGGCAGCGTTGTGACAGGTTGTTGTATATCCCAACTATTCCTCTTTAATCCACTCCCAAACTTCGCCGTTGTACGAAATTGGGCTTCGGTCGTTGCTATTAATGCTTAAGGAAGCATTTTCTTTTCCTACTATCTCCAGATAAAACTGATACTGGTCGCTGTCCTCGTTGATGCTAAAAGCAAGCGTTATGCGCCGCTTTTCGTCATCAACTTCAAGCTCCTTCTTTTGCAAAATCCCCTCAAAATGAAAGCCGCCACGCTCACCAGGGGTAACACTGTAAGCTCGGCCAAAATAAGGCATGCTCACATAAGCACTGTCTCCCGATATTCGTAAATAATTGGGATTACTGAACAAATCCATACTTTTATACCCCATCGGGAAAGCTCTTTGCGCAACAAACTCAATAGGCTTGTCTTTTATCATCACTATTAATTGCTCAAAAGCCTGCATTTTATTCGAACTTTTATCTGAATTTTGACACCATCCATTTGCGAACACAAAAACCAATGCAATTACTAAAACAACTTTTATATTTTTAACCATGACCTTATAATAAATGGATTAACTACTTTTGCAGAAAATTTTACTACCATAAGATACAAAATCAAATGACCACCCATAAGCTAAATGGCGATTTTTCGACGAAATGTTTTGTGTGCGACAAGAAATTGGAAAAAAGAGAATATAAAAACAAAGTCACCAACCTGCCCGTTTGTGCGCAATGTAAAGGCACAGAGAAGGAAAAAGCCAAAGAAAAAGAAGTCCTAGACTCACTGGCAGATGGCTTTGTGTGTGGATGCATTTAACAATTAACAATTATCAGTAAGCAATTAACAGTTATCAGTCAAGATTTAGACCACTACTGTTTACTGTTTACTGTTTACTGAAAAATGAAAAATGAATTACCTTTCTGTAGAAAACCTGACCCATCATTGGGGCGACATACAACTGTTCGACAATTTAACCTTTGGGGTGTCGGAGGGACAAAAAATTGGTTTGATTGCCCGCAATGGAGCCGGCAAAACCACCTTGCTCAATATCCTAGCCGGCGTGCTTCCTAACGAAAGCGGCCAAATAACTTACCGTAAAGGCATTTCGGTGGGTTACTTGCAACAGCTCCCTATTTTAAACCCTGACCTTACCGTAATGGAAGAGATATTTGCCTCCGACAATCCGCAGGTTGTAGTCATAAAAGCCTATGAAAAAGCACTGAACGAAGAAAACTACGATGAACTGGGTGTTTTAAACGAGGAAATGGACAAACTAAATGCTTGGGACTTTGAATCACAGATTAAACTCATCCTTTCGCAGCTTAAAATCACCAACTTTGACCAGCTGATTGGACAACTATCGGGCGGACAGAAAAAGAGGGTGGCGCTGGCCAACATTCTTATCAACGAGCCGCAGTTTTTAATACTGGATGAGCCTACCAACCACCTGGATCTGGAGATGATTGAATGGTTGGAAGCTTATTTGGAGCGTTCGAGATGTACACTAATGATGGTAACCCACGACCGTTATTTTTTGGATCGGGTATGCAACGAAATAATTGAGTTGGCCGATCAAACGCTTTATCCCTACAAAGGCAACTATCAAAATTTTCTGGAAAAACGAGAAGAGCGTATCCTAACGCAAAACACTCAGGTTGATAAAGCCAAAAATCTACTCAAAAAAGAGCAGGACTGGATGAATCGTATGCCTCAGGCACGCGCTACCAAGGCTAAATATAGGATTGATGCCTTTTACGATTTAAAGAAAAAAGCCAACAGCGGCACTGCCGAACAGAGCTTGAATCTGGATATCCAATCGGCACGTTTGGGCAAAAAAATTATCGAATGTCATAACGTAAGTAAGGCTTGGGGCGATTTAAAGATACTGGACGATTTTAACTACAAGTTTGCCCAAGGCGAAAAGGTGGGTATCATAGGCAAAAACGGAACCGGAAAAACAACTTTCTTAAATATTATTACCAATGCAATGGATCCAGACAGTGGATATCTGGAAACAGGCGAAACAGTGGTAGTAGGTCACTACCGCCAGAGCGGAATGGATATTGACCCCTCCAAAAGAGTATTGGATGTTATTTCGGATATCTCGGAACAAATAACGGTTGGATCGGGCAATACCATGAGTCCGTCAGCATTTTTGCGTTATTTCCTGTTTCCCAATGAGATGCATCACGTACTGGTTGAAAAGATTAGCGGCGGCGAAAAGAAACGGCTATATCTAATGACCGTGCTGATGAAGAACCCTAACTTCCTAATTCTGGATGAGCCTACCAACGATTTGGATATATTTACCCTAGCTCTGTTGGAGGAATATCTGCTGAACTTTAAAGGATGCGTGGTCATTGTATCGCACGACCGCTATTTTATGGACAGAATAGTGGATCACCTGTTTGTATTTGAAGGTCAGGGAGTCATCAAGGATTTTCCGGGCAATTACTCCATTTATCATGATTTTAAAATAGAGGAAGAAAAAGAGCTTAAAAAATTAGAGAAGCAGACCAAGAAAGAACCTGCAAAACCCATCCCGACCAAGGATAAATCGCGTAAGCTAACCTTTAAGGAAAAAAAGGAGATGGAGCATCTGGAAAAAGAAATAAAAGATTTAAACAAAGAAAAAGAAACCATTGAAAACGAAATGAACTCAGGCAGCTTAGATGCCGGAGTACTCACAGATAAAGCAAAACGCCTAAGCACCATCATCGAATTGGTGGACAAAAACGAAATGCGCTGGTTGGAGCTGAGCGAGATTGAAGAGTAAGTACACCGGAGGTGTATACGAACAATAACCCCCTGTGTAACTGGGGGAGTAGTAGTCAAAGTCACCTCAACTCTGTAGGAGTTGACCAACGAAAGGGTAACTCTTACAGAGTTATAGGCTATATTTTTCTTATGCCCCCAGTTAACTGGGGGTTATGCACAGAATACTCCTACGGAGTAGTTTTTACTATTCATTATTTTCTGATGGCATTCTAACAATAACTTTCCATCTATCACTAAACAAAGCTTAGTACTTACAAAATAATAGCATCCGGACTGAATTTTAACTATTTTTTTATATAAAAAATTTCTTCACAAAAATTTTTATACTACATTTGCACGCATTAAACAAGATAATATGACCCACATTGTATTTTTTTACAGCTTTTATTTTTACTTTTTTGGATTCTGTAATCAAAAAGAGGTGGGTAAATAGTATATAAATTTTAACAAAAAATTTAAAGTCCCGCCTTACACAGGTGGGACTTTTTTTATTTTTAGCATACCGTACATAAACGGGATTAACATGTGTTTGTAATATACCACGATGATGAAAAAGACTAAAAAAATAGCTATACAAGGTGGAGGCGGCTCCAACCACGAAATTGCAGCCAAGGCGTACTTTGAAACCGATGATATTGACACGGTGGAATGTAATTCTTTTGATGAGCTTTTCGCGACCTTGAAAAAAGATAGTTCCATCTACGGTATTATTGCCATCGAAAACACTTTAGTGGGCAGCATTCTGCAAAATTACACCTTGCTCAAGGATTCGGGCCTCGTGATTATTGGCGAGTACAAACTACGCATTAAGCATCAATTATTGGCATTACCCGGCCAAACCATCGCCGATATTACTGAAGTTCACTCCCACCCCATGGCTCTGGCTCAATGTGTGGAGTTCTTTAAACAATATCCACATATTAAAATGATATCGCGCGATGATACCGCATTGAGTGGCAAATGGATCCGCGACAACGAACTTAAAGGCATGGCTGCCATAGCACCACAACTGGCTGCCGAAAAATATAGCTTGGAAGTAATTGCCAAAGACATAGAAACCAACAAACGTAACTTTACCCGCTTCCTGATTATATCCGACAAGGGAAAGATAGAAGTGGAAGAACTCTTGATTCAGAATAAGGTTAATAAGTCGTCCTTGGTATTTTCCCTTCCACACTCCGAAGGAAGCCTCTCCAAGGTACTTTCGGTATTGGCGTTTTATAACATCAACCTATCTAAAATACAATCCCTGCCCATTGTTGGACAGGAATGGGAATATTTATTTTATATCGATCTGGTTTTTGAGGATTACAACCGATACCTCCAATCGCTGGATGCCATCCGCCCTTTAACTAAAAACCTTAAGAGCCTTGGCGAATATCACGTTTGTAAAAGATCCTACGATACCGTGAGCAACGACAACAGATCACTTTCTGAACAAAAAACATTTTAATCATGCAAATTCAGCCGGCCAATCGCATCAGCGAAGTAAAAGAATACTATTTCTCAAAAAAACTTAGGGAGATAGACCAAATGCGCCAACAGGGCATCCACATTATCAATTTGGGCATAGGCAACCCAGATAGACCGCCACATGCCGAAGTATTGGAAACACTGCACCAAACTTCTTCGGAATTAGACAATCATGGATACCAAAGTTACATTGGTGTGGCGGAGTTGCGTAATGCATTTGCTCAATGGTACAAAACCTACTTTAAAATAGAGTTGAATCCTGGCAATGAAATACTACCCTTGATAGGTTCCAAAGAAGGTATCATGCATGTTTCGATGGCTTTTTTGAATCCAGGCGACCAGGTTTTGGTTCCCAATCCGGGCTATCCTACCTATGCTTCGGTATCGAACCTAGTGGAGGCCAAAATGATAAGCTACGATTTGGAAGAGCATCTTAATTGGCAGCCCGACTTTGACAAGCTGGAAGCCATGGACCTGAGTATGGTAAAGATGATGTGGGTAAATTATCCCAACATGCCCACAGGAGCCAATGCCACCCTAGAGTTATTCGAGAAGCTGGTGCGCTTTGGTAAAAAGCACAACATACTTATTTGCAATGACAACCCTTACAGTTTTATATTAAACGACAAACCGCTGAGCATTTTCCGTATTGAGGGGGCTAAGGATATTTGCATTGAGCTGAACTCTTTGAGTAAATCTCACAACATGGCCGGATGGCGCGTGGGCATGGTAGCCGCTGCACCGGAGTTTATACAATACATATTACGGGTAAAAAGCAATATGGATAGCGGTATGTTTAAACCCTTGCAATTAGCAGCCGTTAAAGCATTGAGTTTAGATAATGACTGGTACAAAGAGGTGAACCGTGGATATTTGGAACGCAGAGAGCTGGCTTGGCAAATAATGGATATGCTGGGCTGTACCTACAACAAAAACCAATCGGGCATGTTTATTTGGGCAAAGATACCGGAGCATGTAAAATCGTCGGAAGAGTTATCCGACAAAATATTGAACAATGCACGGGTGTTTATTACACCGGGTAGTATTTTTGGCACACAAGGCGAACGATATATCCGTATTTCCCTTTGTGCAACAATGGAGGTGCTATCGGAATCCATACAAAGAATAAAACAAAACTAATAGCCATATCGGATAGAAATAGCCATATACTGGATAGTATTGAATAATAATCAAGAAATCAATTTATTTACCTGAACACATAAAATTACGACAATGACTACGAAGATGATACCACTAGACCTTGAAAAAATAAGCCTTCCCGGATTGGAACTTATACGCCCGTGGATGATTGCGGGACCATGCAGCGCCGAAACAGAAGAGCAGGTATTGGAAACCGCCAAACAACTTTCGGCAGCTGGATTCAAAATTTTTAGGGCTGGCATTTGGAAACCTCGTACCCGTCCGGGTGCTTTTGAGGGTGTTGGCACCTTAGGTTTGCCTTGGCTAAAAAGAGTAAAAGAAGAAACGGGCATGTTCGTGGGCACCGAGGTGGCCAATGCACACCATGTTTTTGAAGCCATCAAGGCCGGCATCGATATTCTTTGGGTAGGCGCACGCACCACCGCCAATCCTTTTGCTGTTCAGGAAATTGCCGATGCGCTTAAAGGTGTTGACCTCCCTGTTTTGGTGAAAAACCCGGTAAACCCCGACTTGGAACTTTGGATTGGGGCATTGGAAAGAATTAACCAGGCAGGTATCAAAAAACTGGCAGCTATCCATCGTGGTTTCTCCACTTACGATAAAAGCAAATACCGTAACCATCCACAATGGCAAATTCCCATCGAGCTTAAAAGACGTATTCCCAATTTACCCATTCTATGCGACCCATCGCACATAGGCGGTAAAAGCGAATTGATTTATGAAATTTCGCAAGAGGCCATGGACCTTGATTTTGACGGCTTAATTGTTGAATCGCACCGTTGCCCCGAAAAGGCTTGGAGCGATGCCAGCCAACAGGTTACTCCAGCCGAGCTGAAAGCCATAACCGATAAGATAGTGCTTCGTGCGCCACAAATTGGACAAAAACCACGTGTTACACTGGATGAGTTGCGTCAAGAAATAGATAAGCTAGATGATTCTGTTTTGGAAATACTTCAAAAAAGAATGGGCATATCCGAGGCTATAGGTATCTATAAAAAAGAAAATAATATCACCATTTTGCAAACACGCCGTTACGACGAAATTATGAACGACCGGAAGGAACGGGGCGTAAAACTTGGCTTGTCGGAAGATTTCCTGACTGCACTTTTTGAGGACATTCACGAGGAATCGGTGGCTCGCCAGAATAAGATAATGAATAAATAAGGGATTGGCTGATGGCTCGTGGCTTATAAAATAGTACTAATTACTGATTTCCCGCCATGCAATAAATATTTTATTTGTGGCGGGATGTTCCCGAATCGAGTTCGGGACAGGCTATTTCACTGCAACTGATTACTGATTACTGAAATTATGAAAATATGCATACTGGGTGCCGGTAAGATGGGCACATGGCTTACCGATGCACTTTGCTTGAGTCATGATGTAGCTATTTACGATCCCAACTTTGAGAAACTGAAATATATTTTCAATACGCAACGTTTAACCAAGCTGGAAGAGATAAGCGTGTTTGAGCCGGAGCTATTGATTAACGCGGTTACGCTAAAATTTACCATCGCCGCATTTGACGAGGTAATACCTTATTTGCCCAAGAGCTGTATCATTTCGGATATTTCGTCGGTAAAAACGGGATTTCAGGAATACTATGATGCCACAGGTATGCGCTATGTATCTACCCATCCCATGTTTGGCCCTACTTTTGGCAATTTAAAAGCCCTGCGCGAGCATCATGCTATTATTATTACGCAAGGCGACCATTTGGGCAAGACATTTTTTAAAGATTTTTTTGGCAGCCTTGGACTAAATATTCATGAATATTCGTTTTTGCAACACGACGAAACCATTGCTTATTCCTTGTCCATCCCCTTTTCATCGACCTTGGTTTTTGCTTCCGTAATGAAAAAGCAAGATGCGCCGGGAACGACCTTTCGCAAACACTTAGATATTGCCAAGGGACTGTTGAGCGAGGACGATTACTTGCTATCTGAAATTTTGTTTAACCCATTTACAGCAGGTCAGGTGGAGAAAATAAGGCTAAAACTAAAGGAGTTATTGCTTATTATTGAAGATAAAGATTCGGATAAAATGAAAGCTTTTTTAGCCGAAGTGAGAGCGAATATCCAGAATTAAAGTATGAAAATATAGAAATCCAACTACTTTACTTGTCAGTCTCTTTGAATAGAGATGGTAAGCATATCAATAACAAAGGCTATTCGTGTAAGAATAGCCTTTGTTATTTTAGTTGAGTTTAATCAATACAGCAGAACTATCGCGTTCTGCCGCTACTGGAACGCGATGATTCTCTTGATCTGGATGAAGAAGAAGACCTTGTTCCGCCTGTTGAAGACGAACGTGATGAATTGGATGTTCCTGTCGACCTACTTACCGATGAAGAGGAAGATGATCTTACAGATGGTGCAGCTTTAGTTGAGCTATTGGTTTTCGTACTGGTTTCTGAACGAGTAGAAAATGGAGCTCTGGATTTGGATCGGCTTGAGCTTGTAGCTACTTCTGATGCCCGATTCGCCTTAGGCGCTGCTGCAGAAGAACGGCTTGAACTTGATGATTTTCTGGGCGCGTAACTCGTGGTAGACTTCGTGGTAGACTTCGCGGTAGATGTGCGGCTTGAGCTTGTGGCTTCTCTGGAGGAACGATTTGTGGCAGGTGTTGCTTCAAAACTACGACTCGAGCTTGCAGCTCCCCTTGATGAGCGATTTGCGACAGACCTTACCTCAGCACCGCGACTTGAGCTCATAGCTTCCCTCGATGAGCGATTTGATACAGTATTCCTGCCATAATTGCCTCTGTCCATATTGTTACTTACAGTGATAGAACTGTTTCTCGAATCATTATAGTAGTTATAGTTATTGCTATTATTAATTATTACTGTTTTGCCGCCGTAATGACCCCCATGATGCCTATCATAGTATCCACCATAATGACCGCCATAATATCCGCGATGACAATAATAATGGTTGTGGCGATACCTGCCAATAGATATTACGGTAAAAGGTGAATAATAATGAGGGTAATATCCATAATAATACGGTGGTGTATAGGGTACATAAACAGGCGAGTATACGTACTGCACAACAGGTATTGTCTCAACCACCACAACACGGGTTGTTGCCGGAACATTCACGGTAACAGGGTGGTCACCTATATATGCGGGATTAGCCGTAATAGCGGGAGTTGGTTCTGTTTTTGGTTCAATAACATAATCCTTACCATACAAATCTATATCACCAACCATCTGCAAAGTTGTCTTCCCATCTTTTTCTTTGTCCAAAAGAATAACAGCGACATCTTGAATTTCCTTATCGCTGATATCAACTTGAAGAGCAAATGAAAATGATTCGTTTTTTTGCTTGGTGACCACTTTGATAAAATCAACCTTATTATCCAAATTTAAATCCAGATTATTGATTCCTGTTTTTTCTTCATTTAATATTTTTTCGAAGTCTTCGATGGTTTTTGACTTTTGAAAAAGATCCAAAACTGCATACAGATTCAGGTAATCTCCAGGCAAGCCCAATAACGGTTCATCTTCCACACTTTGAGAATATGAAGGTAAGCTTAAAAAGCTACTCGCTATTATGATGAGTACTAAAACAATGCTTTTCATAACGTTAAGTTTTATGAATAAATAGTTTTATACAAAAATTTACCGAAAACATCTTTAGTAAACGGAATACTTCATGTTAAACAATTGCCATGCCAGATGTTCGTTGTGTTAAATTCTTACTCAATTTAAGATGGCAAGCACTTCAAATTATTTCATTCACAACGTAATGTGAAAGTAAAAACTGCGCCTTTGCCTAGCTCACTTTCAATCCATATTTTCTCTTGATGTTTGTCAATAAACTCTTTACAAAAAACTGTTCACTGTAATGATGGCTTTAGAAAGTGCGGGCAGGCGTTATTGCTAGCTGTTTACTGACGACTGCCGAGAGGCAAATCTTCAGTATTTTTGTGGAGTGAATATTCAATTTAGAAAAACCTTCGCCATACGATTCTACGGCTTTTATTTCTTCCAATCCTGCGGCAATCATCTCGGCAGTAATACCAAACGAAGCCATTGTACTTAGCCATTCCTGGTTGGCCAGCAAATTATTGTAAAATCCTTTTGATTGACTCAACCATTTACTCATGCGCAAGGAACATTGATACAACATCTCGTCATCAGACATTCTTGATTTGTTCATCCGTTAAAATTTAAAAGATTAAATTATGGTATAAAAGAAACACAAAAGAGAGACTTCGACATCTGCATGCGCCACCTACCTTGGCGAAGAAGAACCTAAAACAAAAAAAAGTATGCTTAACGATAAGCTAAGCGGGTATTATACAAACCCAAGTGCTTGTTTTTGTGGCTAAAACTGTGTTACCCGAATCAAACCGCTTGTTACGGGAGGCAAACCACTTGTTACGGGAGGCAAATCGCTTGTTACGGTGGTAACAAGCTCTTTGACCGCCGTAACATGCAATCCGCTGTGGTAACAAGCTCTTTGCCCATGGTAACATGGTGTTCCGCTGCCGTAACATGCAATCCGCTGCCGTAACAAGCACTTTGCCTATGGTTGGATGCGTTTTAGCCGGTGCAACATGCTATTTGTCTGCAGTATGCAGCAGTTCCCTTTGGTTTAATAAAATTTTTGTGGTGTTGGAAAGGAATCTCAGTAGTTACTGGAGATTTTACGATGGTTTGCTGAAGAATACCCATAGTTTAAAAATGCTTGTTAAAATTAGCTTGTGAAAAGACCTTCTAATTTTACAAAACATTTATACAAAATGCAAGTTTATTTTTATATAATTTTAAATCTACAAGGCAAAGATCTTATTTACAGGCTATAAACGGCCGATTGAAGGCGACAGGTATTATCTAAACTGAACAAGAAAAGAGTGTTTTAATACCAGGATGGTGCGGTTGAGAGTAATGGTAGCATGCACACTCTTTGCGTGTTCTCTATTTCAATTCCAGTATGGTGCGGTTGAGAGTGGAGATACCATCTTACTAACTGGCGACAATAGAAAATTTCAATTCCAGTATGGTGCGGTTGAGAGATATCCATTCTAGCGAACCTAAACCCAAATTATCTAATTTCAATTCCAGTATGGTGCGGTTGAGAGTTCTTCAATTTTTTGATTGACGACCGCAAACTATCTAATTTCAATTCCAGTATGGTGCGGTTGAGAGTAAAGTTACTGGGCGATCAGTGGCGGATTACGGACTTATTTCAATTCCAGTATGGTGCGGTTGAGAGCGAAGTATTTCGTTTAATTCGCCCCATTTTTTATGATTTCAATTCCAGTATGGTGCGGTTGAGAGACCGCATTGCCATGCGATACGCACAATGGTTAGATAATTTCAATTCCAGTATGGTGCGGTTGAGAGCTAATACTTTACTATTCTACTGTTAACAATTCGATATTTCAATTCCAGTATGGTGCGGTTGAGAGATGCTTTAGAAAAGGCACTTTCTAACCTTAGTAATATATTTCAATTCCAGTATGGTGCGGTTGAGAGTTACACTCGAACCATAAACGGCAGCTGCTTTAATCATTTCAATTCCAGTATGGTGCGGTTGAGAGGTTTGGGTTTGGAATGCTAAACAATCCTTTTGAGTGGATTTCAATTCCAGTATGGTGCGGTTGAGAGATATTGGGGATGTGGTAAGAATAACGGATACTGCACATTTCAATTCCAGTATGGTGCGGTTGAGAGCTACGGCGGCGCAAGATGCGGCTATTGGATACACATTTCAATTCCAGTATGGTGCGGTTGAGAGAAGGTTTAAGTAAGTAGGTGCTGATAGTAATTTAATTTCAATTCCAGTATGGTGCGGTTGAGAGTTTATATGAGTGATTTGCCAGTTAGTTATAATCCATTTCAATTCCAGTATGGTGCGGTTGAGAGAAGCTCCAACGTTTTGTCGTAAACCAAATTATCGCTCATTTCAATTCCAGTATGGTGCGGTTGAGAGCATTCGTTTACCTCAATATAGATAGAAGTATGATATTTCAATTCCAGTATGGTGCGGTTGAGAGCGCCTGCGTAATTGCTGTCTATCATGGTCAACTCAATTTCAATTCCAGTATGGTGCGGTTGAGAGCGGCAGACGAGGAAGCCGCAGACCTAACACGCTTATTTCAATTCCAGTATGGTGCGGTTGAGAGCCGGCTGTATGCCTCCTAATACTGGCAATATAGGATTTCAATTCCAGTATGGTGCGGTTGAGAGAAGTGTAGCCTTTGATGCAGCAGGTAGTACAGACAGATTTCAATTCCAGTATGGTGCGGTTGAGAGGATAACTCCGTCACGGTGTAAATTGAGTTTAACCAATTTCAATTCCAGTATGGTGCGGTTGAGAGCAGTTTCAACTCACTGCTTAGTGATACTAGCTTAGTTATTTCAATT
>JAGXIO010000016.1 GCA_024635555.1 Saccharicrinis sp. | reverse complement strand
GTATTTTTATTCCTGAGCCATTTCTCAATTAATACAAGACCGTTTTCAATATCTTTAACCATATCAGTTAATGAGATATAATCTTGATCGTTGTTTTGAAGGATAGAAATGTCGGTACCTTGGACATTTATTTTTTTACCTTTTATTCTGTTTTTTGCCATAACACATCATTTTATTTCCGTGCCTTCAAAGTGCTAATTTATTTTGTTTCCTTCCGCCATCAGCTAACCGCCATCAGCCAACAGCTAGTCACCAATCACTTATTTCTTATTCATTTTAAAATAATGATCGATAAATCCCGGAACCTGATCGGCGCCGATACGTTTTGCTATTATTTTTTTATTTTCATCGAGTATGTAGATGGCAGGCGTACTGTAAATATCGTACAAGTTTCGGAAATTGCTCTGGTTATATGGATCATAAACGTTAATCCATTCTTCCAGTTGGTGTTCCGTGATAAAATCGCTCCATTCTTTGGTTTCGTGCTGTGTAAAAACGGCAAATATTTTTACGCCAGCATTCTGATATTTGTCCCATACCAGTTCTTTGAGGGCTGGTATTTCCTTTTTGCAGTGTCCGCAGTCGGGTTCCCAAAAAACCAGTACGGTAAGCGGGGCATATACTTCGCTTAGGCGGAAGCTCTGGTTGTTGAGCGATTGCATTTTTAAATCGGGTGCTTTATTTCCAATTAGGTTAGGTTTTAGTTTTGTAATGCGATCCTGCAATTTATCTTTAAATGTTTGATCTACCCAATCTGCTCTTCCCGAAAGATAATATTTTTCGCCCAGAGCCACCATGGCTGCGTCCATGCCCATTTGCTTGCTTTCGTTGGCCATGTTAAAAGTGTATTGTATTAGGTATTTCTCCATATCTTTGTTTCCCTTGGCCATCTCAATAACACGTTCAGCTTCTTTTACAATGCTATCGGGCATGGGGACTACTATTTGGGTAAAAAAGTTTTCGAGCTTGCCTGTAAAGAAGGGTGTACGCAACAATCGGTCGTCGCTAAGATCCATGTTGTCGAAATAGTGTTGTTTGTAATACTGGTATCTTTTAACCTGAATTATGGAGTCGGGCATATTGGTCTCGCTGAACGGAGGTACTTCAATATCGCGCATAGCCTTAACAAAAGAGGCTAAAAATGTACCCTGATGTTCGTTTAAAATCACATCCCAATACGAGTTTACCTCTTTTGAGAGATCGTTTAAACTATTGCGCCAAATGGTTGCAGAATCGGGATGAGCCTCAGCTTTTTCTTTGAGTTTTTCCTGTATAACATTGGCCTTGGTCTGCCTGTCGAAAATAAACCGCTGATAATCGTTAAAAGCTTTTTCTTGCTTGTTTCCCTTCACCACTAATGATTGCATAGGATTATCTTTTGTTGTAGCTATGGAGAAATGCTGCTCATTGTCAATAATAATATCGAAGTAGGTTTTGTCGGGCATATAAATGATGTACACACCGCCTGGTAGTTTCACTTCCCCGATGAAGTTGCCATTTCCTTTGCTGTCTATTAGGATGGTATCGTTTACCAACATTTTTTTATCAAAATAATGGCCTAAAATAAGTGTGGTGTCCTGCCAGCCTTTTATGGTAACGTCAATTTTATAACCTTGAGCCATGGTATTGGCACAAAACAAGGTTACCAATAAAATGCTCAGGCTGCGTAGTGTTGCTCGTGTGTTCATAGGTGTTGCTTACTATTTAATTTTGTGTTGAATGTTATTTTATGCTCAAGTGGCATTCTAAATACATCTTGATACTTGATATTTAAAAACCAATACTATCTTTCTCTAAACCTTACTTAAATTATTATAATATCCCAATTTGTACATATCGTAAACAAACATGCTGGGGTTTTTTGAATACAAGCTTTTTTCCATGCGCTTACCAAATATTTTAAAGAGCTTCTTGAACAAGCCTTCCAATCTATATTTATGCATCAAATTATCGTATTTCAATAGCGTTATTCGTTTGTTCATAAGTTCATTGTCCTTATTTCTAGCAACAAGTAAATTTAGCGTTTCGAGCCTTTGTTCTGTCTTACGGATAAATTCCTCGTTGCCTTCTAGTCCGATATGCACAACCGGGTTGTCGATGTGAACAATTTTTATTCCTTTTTTTTCGAGCTCAATGCCAAACATGGTATCCTCGTGACCCGAGCGCTGAATGGTTTCGTCAAAACTAACGGTTTCGAAGAGTTTCTTTTTCACCAAAAAATTATTCGACATAAAGCTTTTGTTGGGCACTCGCCTCCTAACAGTGGCGCTGTGATCCTCTTTTACCTTGCCTACCTTCCAACGTAAAGATTTATCAGGAGTAGGCAAAAGTTCTGGATGAATGCGACCTCCATAAACAATAGATAAATTGGACGATTGATAGGGAATGTAAGTCGAAATAAAATCATCGGGAATATCCGAATCGCTATCTAAAAAAAGGATATGCTCATGGTTGGCCTCGCGCGCCAGCTTGTTTCGGATGGCCGCACTTCCCAAATTAGTTTTTAATTCAATATATCTCACTTCGGGCATCGATTGTGTCCTGCGATTAATTACTTTATACACTTCCACAGAGCCATCGTCCATTATCAGTATCTCGGTTTGCAAGTGATTTAACCTGACTTGATAAACCAATTTACGCACCAAAGGCGTAACATCATAATTATATACGGGGATACAGATTGACAGCATAACTCGTTTTAAATCGGTGTAATTAAATAATGGCCTTGGTTTGTTCCTTAAGCCAATCCTTTAGCTCTAGGCTCAATAATGGCGATAATTCGTCGAACACCCTTTTGTGATAGCTGTTGAGCCATTGTTTTTCTTCGTGATTCAGCAGCGTACTGTCTATCGATTTGAGGTCGATGGGGCAGAGGGTTAGTGTTTCGAACTTTAAAAATTCGCCAAACTCCGTACTGTGCGAGTCGGTGGTAAGCAGCAGGTTTTCAATACGTATGCCGTATTCACCGGCACGATAAAGTCCGGGCTCATTGGATGTAATCATACCCTTTTCAAAAGCCACGCCGTTATCCATGGGCCGTATGCTCTGTGGACCTTCGTGCACATTTAAAAAGCAGCCCACACCATGTCCTGTCCCGTGGCCATAATTGAGACCTCTTGACCATAATGATTTACGCGCCAGAATGTCTAGGTGAACTCCCCTAGTGCCTTGAGGAAAACTGGCACTTCCGAGTGATATGTTGCCCTTTAAAACCAAAGTAAAATCTACTTTTTGTTTTTCGGTGGGCGTGCCCAGATGCAGGGTGCGGGTAATGTCGGTGGTGCCTTCGAGGTACTGTCCACCCGAGTCGATCAAATAAAAGTTGTCGGGAGTTAAGGTTACGTTGGTTTCTTTTGAAGCGTTATAATGAACAATGGCTCCATGTGCTCCAAAACCAGAAATAGGGTTAAACGATTCACCAATAAAACATTTGTCTTCGGCCCTGAAACTTTTGAGCTGTTTGGCCGCGGACAGTTCGCTTATTTGGCCGTTGGGCATGTTTTGTTGCAACCAGTGCAAAAACTTAACCATGGCAACACCATCCTTTAGCATGGAAGTTTTAAAGCCATCCTGTTCAGTTTGGTTTTTAATGCTCTTTAATTCTCCAACTATGCTGGATTTTTCAATTTTAATAACCTCGTGGGGTATTTTCGAAAATATTTTTGCATTGGTGGATGAAGGATCAAATAATAATCCCGATTCGGGGGGCATATCTTCTATCCAATTAAAAATATCGGTATAAAGCTGCACGGTGATGTCGTCCTGTGACAGCTCCCTGCCAATGTCCGAAGTTATTTTATAGGTATCGATAAAGAGATAAGCCGCATCTAATGAAATAATAAGATAGGCATGGAAAACAGGGTTGTACGATACATCCGCCCCTCTGAGGTTAAGTGTCCAGGCAATTTCGTCTAGGGCTGTTATTATATAATGCGAAGCGTCCTGCTTGCGCATTTTTTTACGTATATCAACTATTTTCTGTTTTCTTCCAACTCCGGCGTATTGTATATCGTGTACAAATATGCTGTTGTCGGGGATGGGCGGCCTACCTTCCCAGATATCATCCAAAAGGTTTAGCGAAGGATTTAAGGCAATGCCGTAGTGCTTATATTTCTTAGATAATTTGCGGGCTTTCTCAATTGGAAATACTTCGCCGTCGAATGCCAGAGTGCTTCCAGGATTCAGTCTTTCCGCAATCCAATCGGCGTAATCGGGCGTATCAGGCTCTGATGCCTTATATAGCATAATACCCGTATCCGCCAGTTCTTTTTCCGCTTGCAGATAGTATCGACTGTCCGTCCAAAGCCCGGCTTCTTCATTTAATATTACCACTGTACCGGATGATCCTGAAAAGCCCGAGATAAACTCTCTGTTTTTCCAGTGAGCTGCTGTATACTCGCTCATATGTGGATCGCTGCTGGGCATGATATAGGCATCAATACCCATACTTTGCATTTTATTTCGCAGTAAAAATAATCTTTCGTTTGTTAGCATTGTAGGTGGTTTTAGAGTTAAAGGAATTCGATATCTGCATCGCGGTTAAACACGATAATTTTTGCACCGTTGCCTGGCTTAATGTTCACTTCGCCCGAAATTGAGATGCTGTTATTGTCTTTTATAATTTGCAAGCTTTCAATCTGGGGATGATAAAAACTACCGTTTTCAATATCTCCGTTAATGGAATAGGTTAAATTGGGATGGAGCCGTATTTGGGTGGGACATTGATGGTTGTTAATCCTAAGCCGCTGAAAGTTACCAATAGGTTTGGCTATGTCAAGCTTTCCTTTATCGCACTCGAACAAGGCATCTGTTCCAAAATCTTGTATCTCCACAATGCTGTTGATAGCATGTATATTAATGGTTTGGCAACGTGTTATCTTTATATTGTCAAGCTTCGACGAGGCACGGTAATCGAATACCGTATCAAGCTTTACAATGCTGTATTCAGTGTTGCCTGTGATATTTTTGGCTTTTAAAATGTCAACGTTAGAATTTTCGATGTGGATGAGTCCCGATTCCAAGTTGTTTATCGTCCCTTTACAATGCAATAGTTTAATGTGGTTGTTTAACGAATCTATTTTTGTTGTAAAGTTGTCAAAATTAATATCGCAATACGAAATATCGGCAACCACTCCACCTTGTACATTTGCTATGTTAACGGAACCGTAGCTGTTTTCGATTTTCAAACCTAATTTTTGGGGATAATATATGGTGTAAGTAATTTCATATGGAATGGTGCGGTTAAAGTTGTTTACTAAGTTGGTTTTAAGCTGAAGCGTATTGGCATAGAATACCGTAGAGATGCTTATTTCGTTGAGCATCTCAGCAGAAAGATTGGGCATGTCGGATAATATCTCGATGTTGGTTTCTATGCTAATAGAATCTTTGTCCCAGTTGTGCAGGTTTATCTGTGCATGTTTCGATCGTACGTCCAACTTTCGAACATTACTTAATGGAAACTCCTCGAAGGTATGCTTGTTAAAATCCGTGGTTGTATGGGTTTGCGACCATAACGAGGTGCTTGCATAAAATAAAATGGCTACTATAATTTTAAATCTGAACATGTTGAATAGTGTTTTTACATCGATAAAAATAGCTAAAAAGAAGGGTTCGCAAAAATATTGAACCATAATAGTAACAATAAGCTATTTGATTATGGATAAAAAATAGCAGATTGTATTTCAAAGTGTTGAATATTAGTGTTTTATTTTTATTATAATATTTTGATGCCTAAAGGTATTGATAGCAGTTTTGGCTACCCCAGTTCTTTGTGATAGGAAACAGTCCTCATAGGCAGCTTGTACTTATACAGAACCGTTCCGCAATTCACCCCCATCGCGCCCTCTGCGTCACGTCACTTCCCTATTAGGGGAGCCGCCTGTCTGCTGGTAGGCAGGGAGGTGGCTTACTTGGGAGAGTCGGTGGGAGCCTCCAAATCTATGGCCTGCCCAGCTGCACCTGAGCTTGTTTTAATGGGGGAGAGGCCAAACTTTTTTATAAAACGGTTTAATTGGCTTACGGGAGAGGCAATAAAAGTAAACCCGCCCGATTTAGCTTTGCGTTCGTCGCTTTTGAGTGTAAGCACTGTGCTGTTAAACTCTTCGTTGGACGATAAGGTGTACATCATATTGGACTTGCAACTGAAATAAAACCAGGTATTTTCATCGAAACTTAAAAACATATCGATGGTATTACCACTGCGTTTTTTTACTATTTCAGCTTTTATATCCACGGTTCTGTTAATGATTTTATTTTTGATAAATGATAGGTCGGCTTTTCCGTCGGCAATGTAGGCATGGTTCGGGCCGTCGAATTTAAAGTCGATGTTACCAAAAAGGAACATATTGCTAAGCACTTGTGCAAGTTCATCGTTTTGCTTGTTCTCATCTCTGGCACTGGAAACCTTTTTGGCGTCTGTTTTACCAATCAATTCTGCCAATCGCTTTGTAAATCCGCCTGTCGATTGCATGCTTTGGCCTGCCGATGAGCCTAAAATAGCCGTTACCATTTGCTCGGTTATCAAAGGACTAAAAAAGAAATCTATGCCCATCAGAGCGCTTAGCATTATTTCTTCTTTTTTAGGATCATCAATAATACTGCCTGCGGTGCTTATGGTAAGGCCATCTATCTCTGTTCCGAGGTCCATTTTACCTTCAGCCAGAAGGTCGCAGTTTGAGTTGGAGTATCTAAAAAGAACGCCAGTAGTATCGGGATTTTGAATTTTGTACATGTCGGCAATTTCAAAAGCATTCTGACTTTCGTTAAAATACAGGTATTCGCCGCCCGTAATAATGGGTATGTCACTATAATCTTTTCTACTACTTAAAAAGGTAGAGTACACATGCGACGAATCTTTTGTTATAAAAAAGTCTCTGTAAATATTATTTCGCTCAAAGTTAACGGGTTCTTTACCTATGGGGATCAAAATTTTACTTGGGTCGATAACGGAATTAAAATAAGTAAAGGTTTGCGGACCATTGGCACATTGATGTAGCATTTGAACTCCTCCATCAAAATTTAAATGTTTTTGTGTGGCGTTTAAGCGAGCTTTGCCTTTAAAGGTAAAATTCTTATCAAAGGTAAAAAGATCTTGTTCTACGATAGTTCCTTCAGCAATTGTTTTGGCATTTTCGTCAAGTTTGATATCGTCGAACTGAAGCGTGAATTTTTTACCGCTTCCATTGGTATAATCAAACTCTCCGTTGCCTGTATATTCATACTTTCCTACTATTTTTAACCGAGCGTTGTAAATAGCGTGCGAAAACGAGCTGTCGCCTGTTAAAACGATTAAAGCACTGTCTATTGGCTCAATTTCAGCATTCTCTCGAATGATTATCTTCCCGTTTTTGAGCTGTATATTCGCATCGGCAACTAGGATATTTTTCACCTCTTCGGCATAAATAATTTTATTTTCTACATCGTAGCGAGCTAGGGGTACCATAAACTCAAGCGAATCTTGCTTTTTATGGGTAGATACAAACCGGTTTCCGGCAGATCCGCTTACCCCCATGTAAATGTTGTTGTTGTCCATATTCCACGAAAATTCGCTGATATACGAAATGTAACGGTTATCAGAAAAATTGACCTTGCTTCCACCTGATTTGGAGGTAAACTTACCCTCTCTGGTTTCAAAGTCAATATGGCTAATTAGGTTGGTGGTATTAAATGAAACACCTTCTTGTGTGTTGGAGCTAGCTAGGTTAAAGTCGGAAGAATCAGCTAACACAGTATGCCCCCCAAAAGTAATAATCGACGAAACTACATTGGCTTTATTCATATAAAAGGTCCCGGCTCCTGTTGCTCCGTTGGGCGCTATCATTATTTGGCCCTCTAATTGCGCCTCATCGTTATACATGGTAAAAGCCTCTTCTTGCGTTTTGGCTATCAAGCGGTCTTGGTACGGAAGGTAGTTGATACTGCTGTACTTTCCTTGTGCATCAGGATACTCAACACCTTCGTTTTTCATTTTTACGTTAAAGTCGTAGGCTAATCCGGTGGTGCTTTCAGGAAGAAACAAGAAATTCTCGGATTTGCTAGTGGAGGCGAGGTATTTTAGTGTTCCAATTCCCTTTAAACCTGCGTTGCTTAAATCAATATCGGCGATAAATTTGGCTTTGTCGCCATAAATATCATAGCCTTCGTCGGGTGTCTTTCGATTAAACCCCAACGAATAATCGCTGCGCACCGTAAGGTTTTCGTTAAAAGTAGGAAAGATGTTTGAAACAAAGCTGCCCGAGAAGTCAAAGTTTTTTGTGCTTAGCTTGCTTATACTATCCATGGTAAAAGTATCCAACTTAAAGTAAAACTTTTCGCGACTGTATTGCCCCATCTGCACCTCCGGATTATCGTAATACACAAAGGATTCGGTGTTGCTGTTCAGTATAGGGTAAAGGCTGTACTGTTCTTTGCCCGATTTATTGTCGGGTTGGTCAATTTGTAGGCTTCCCGAAAGATTCTCGATGGCATTTTTCACATAAGTCATCTGCGGTTGGCCAAAATAATCAAGGTCACCAGTCTGAACTTTCATCCTCACTGAATCGATATTGCTCATTTTGATTAAAAAGCTATCGTAATCAAATTCAAAACCTTTGCCATATAGGTTTAACATGCCTGCGTTAATGGCTCCATCAAAAACAAAGTTACGGTTCCTTTTAAGCAGAATATGCTCGTTTGCTGGAAAAAATACCACATTTTGGTTGTCGGAAATGGAGATGTTCTTTACGCCGTTGATATTAATATCGTAGTTGAGAAGGTCTATTTGGCCATTGACCATGTTGCCAGGCGTGTTGGAGTTAAATCGTATAACGTCGTAATCCTTTTTCCCCAGTCGGAACAATAAATAATCATCCAAGCGTTGTCGTATTTCAATTTGATCGGTGTTTACATTATAGCCTATAAAACCAAAAAACGACAATTGTATTACCTGCTGGCGTATTTGATTTACGGGTAGGTGCATCATTTCGGCGTAGTCGCTGGCCAAAAAAGGTTGACCATGATAATATTTGGCACAGTTTTTAAGTCCTTGCAAAGGGTGAATGGCGTCCATACCTTGCAGTTGGTTGTAAAAGCTTTCTCTAAAATAGCTTAGTGATTCAAACTCCCCTTGATTTTGGGCCGCCCCCGATATCATTTTTAGGTCTATGATGTTGCTGTTAATCTTCCACGAAAGCAGTTCAATATCCATACTTACATTGTGATACGTATTAAAGTATGGGCTTTGCGCAAGTCCTTCACCATTTCTGATTAGATGTAATTCGTTTTCGTCTACCATCAGCTTAAAAATCAAACCCGGATGATAAATGTAACCCGTATCCATTCTAATTTTAACTTCGGTATCGGTACTTAATATTTGTTCTTTACGCAAAGCAAAGTAAAGCGATTTGGCGGTTAAAAAGATCGTGTCGTTTCGGTAAATTGTTATGGTGGCTGGATTATCGTAGGTTCCCGATCCCAAAAATTTGGCACCATTTTGCGAAAAACCACCCTCATAATTTATGTTAGGGTGAATGTTATGGAGTTCAAAACGTTGTTCAATAGAAGTAAACTGCGGGTAAGTGGTATTTTCGGGAGAAGAGACGTTCATTACTTTATGACGCAGCGTACCTTTTAAAGGATGGTCAAAATAAATAGAGTTGTAAAACTGAACCGTATCTATTTCGAAATTAGAATTTTGCATGGGAAATGCATAGGAGCCAAAGGTGGCATAAACTTGTTGGGCATCAAAGCCCGATATCTCCCATGTTACCTTACCTTTAGTGCCATGCCAAACATTGCTTGTGTAGTTAAAGGATCCTTTAGAATCAAGAATTTTTATGCTGTCGCTTTTAGAGTGACAGGTAAGGTTAAGCTGCGGGAACATGGCTATTAAATCCTGGTTGACATATTCTAAGGTCCAGTTTTTACTGTCCGTTTTCCAACTATTGGAGGGTGTTGAATAAATAATGTCGTCGGTAAGTAGACCACAAGTGGTGTTTAAAAATGTGTTGACCTTGCGTAGCGGCAAACGTGGCTGTTCAATTAAACCGACTACGGCATTATTCCAGGCGTTAAATGAACTGGAGGGGATTTCGGAAAGAACAAATTGAATAACTGTTTTAATATACGTATCGTAATCGGGCTCTGGGCGTGCTTTTTTTTGAGCCAGCAAATTACAGTTTCTAATAATTAGCTTTTTATCTTCGTCAGTAACATCGGGCGATTGCCAAAACAAGGATAACTCTTCAATAAATTGTTTTGCATATTTTTTGTCCGCCGCAGTTTTAAAGAGTTCATCCATTCTGGAGATGAACTCTTCCGTGTTATCGCTAAAGGTCTGCGGTGTGTTTTGTGCAAAAGCACCTGTATATAAAAGTAGTGTAAAGAGTAGGGTAAATGTTATTTTCATTCGGTACGCATTAATTAATTTCGGTATACGCAACCGCAACCCAATTGTTATCTTGCTGTACTGTTTTTTTGATTAAGTTATTCATATTACACTCTTTCTCTATGGCTTCCAGGTCGTTGGAGTAAAACCCACTCAATAATAAAGTGCCGCCATTGTTTAATACCTGTTTGTATTTGCTTATATCTTCGAGGAGTATGTTACGGTTTATGTTGGCCAATATCACATCAAACTTTTGATCGCCCAATAAGGATGCATCACCGCAAAATACTTCCATGTTTTTAATGTTATTGCTGCTTATGTTTTCGTTGGCGTTGTTAAAGGCCCATTCCTCAATGTCGATGCCTAACACTTTTTTTGCACCCCGCATAGCCGCCAAAATGCCTAAAATACCAGTTCCGCAGCCCATATCCAGTACATTTTTATTGGTAAAATCCATTTCTATAATATGCTTTACCATAAGCCCAGTTGTTTCGTGATGCCCTGTTCCAAAGGCCATTTTTGGCTCAATTAAAATATTATATTGCGCTTTGGGCACATTCTTATGAAAAGCGCTATGAATAACGCACTTGTTGTCGATAACGATGGGGTCGAAGTAATATTTCTCCCATGTTTCGTTCCAATTCTGTTCGGGTATGGTTTCGGCTTCAAAAGTAATGGTAAACTCATCGGCTTGTAATATTTGAATGCTTTTTACATCTGTTTCCGAATATTCCAAAGTGGGAATATAGGCGTTTAGGCCGTCCGTTGTTTCCTCAAAACTGTCGAAAGCAAATTGTGCCAGTTGAGCAGTGAGTATTTCCTGTGCCGTTTGGGTATTGGGTTTTATGCTGAAACTTACTTTAGTGTATTCCATGATAGCTATTTTTGTTTTGATAATTCGACAAAGATAGCACGAAGTAACGAAATATGGCTACGGTATAAATGTTTAAGGAAAGAGCCACGTAAAAAAAATCCGGCTTTTCTTAGATGCACTAAGTAGTGTTATACTTCAATAGCACTTGACAAGCCAACGTCAATAATATTGCGGTCAATACCATTGAATTGACTTATTTCCTTGACAACACAAGCCATATGTAGGATATTTGTATTATTTCCGCTGAATATGTTCGGCACAACATCATTTTGCATCGGTAACAATACAGCTTGTTAAAGTACCATCAAAAAATTAGATATGGCAAAAGCACCAAGTAAGCGATTCGGTATATTATTAACCACATCATTGTTTATAATACTGGCTATGGGCCTATATTATATTTACACTCAAAATGTTAAAGAAATAAAGGTGAAGCGTCGTGCATTTAAAGTGCTGTACCGACATGCCAGCGATTTGGGCGAAAAAGAAAAGGATATCCGTGCACAATACCGCGAACCTTTAATGATTGAGATTTCCGAAATCAACAATGTAATAGTAGAAAAGACCAGACGAAAGATAATCCTTCAAAATAATTTGAAGGATTTAATACAAGACATCACAATTGGTGTGGGTATAAATAAATTGAGCAAGTTCCATATGGTAGTCGATTCTGTTAGAATAGCCTATCAGCAGCAGAACAATGAAATAAACGAACTCGTAAAAAGGAAAGAAGAACTGCATAGCGCTTTCCGAACCCATTTCGGTTCCAAAGATAATAAGGACGATTGGTACCTATTAAAAGATTTGCCTTATGCTGTTGATCATGAGGATTCATCGGATAGTATTTTTATACGGAAGGAACAATTGTTTGGAGATGTATTCGGCAACGAACTGTTTGAAAATTATGCAGTTTTTAACAACAATGTAATGGTATATAAAACCATGGAATCTCTTAGCGATCTGCATTTGATACAGATGGTAAAAAAAGACGGTGGTGTGGATGGTGGTGGTTCATCAAACAAAGATGATTATAGTAGCTTTTCATTTTCAAAAAAGACGATTCAGGGCGAATATGAGGTGGTCAACCCATCCGAAAATCAAGTGCTTATAAATATAAGCGGTCAGGATTACCAAGCCTTTATCATCCCGGTACAATCTGTTGGTATGAGTCATCTAGTCGGCTTGGTATCTAATAACAAGTACCTATCGATGAAACGGGGATTTGACAGGGGACTTATCTCTGCCATCACTGTTTTTATAGTGCTTTTATTGCTTGGTATTCCGGTGGTTAAGCTATTAATGGTAACGCCCGGTGAGGCTTTTAGTATTAAAAGTGTAATTACTCTTGTGTTCAGTTTCGTAGGCCTATTTTTTATGGTGCTGTTTTTTAGTTTGTACGTGAGCAATAAAATGTACATTAAAACACATATTACGGGTAATAACCAACATCTGCAAAAAATATCTCAAAGCATAAAAATAGCTTTTAACAACGAAATAGATTCCATGTTGCTTCAGTTGGATGTTTTTTCTGGAATCATATCCAACCCCAGTCTGCTTAAAGGTACCCCAATGCCCGAGGATGCCAATTTGCTGTCCGCGGGCGAAGCGTTCAATAAATTGGATATAAAGCTGCAGCGCAAAATAAAAGAAGAGGTGATGGCCAAAATAGATAGCGGTACCTATCCCAACTGGTTAGAAGCCTTTACTGCTTCGGTAAAAGATAAGGAAACCGTATTTGTGATGGAAAATGCCAAGGAATGGAAACAAAGTCCCACGGGCATCGACATCAGTAAGCGCGATTATATACAAAACACCCATCGCTTTAATAAGTATGGCGAATATTTCGGGTTCGAATCTATTTTTTCCTTGAATACTGCCAAGCCACAGGTGGTTATTTCGCAAAAGCAAGAAAACTCGGCGTATGCAGTTTGTATTACAGCCGAAATGCACAGCCTTAACAATGTGGTTTTGCCTTATGGATACTCATTCTGTATCATCGACAAAACAGGTAAAGAATGGTTCCATGAAAATCCGAGAAATAACCTGCGCGAAAACCTATTTGATGAAACGGATAATTTTCCGCTGCTTAAAGCGGCTGTGTTAAGCCGCCGTAATAATACTGTAACATGCGATTATAAAATGAAAAGCAACCTGATGCGTATAACACCTTTGGATGCAGATATGGGATTGTTTTTAGTAACCATGTGTGCTGCAAATGATTACTATCAAATATTTCACCAAAGTGTTTATATGATATTAGGCAGTGTATTGGTTATTTTCGCTTTTTGGCTGTTGCTTGCGATAGTTGTACGATGGTATAAAAAAAGGAGTGGTAATTCCAGGTATCAGCCTCACGGATTGTTGTGTTTTTTCCCCGACACGAATCTTACGGACAAATACATTCGTTTGATTTTTGTAAACATGGTATTTTTGGTATTGTTTGTTGCTGCAACTTTGATGTTGTATGATTTAGTTTATGTAAATCATTGGGTTCGTTTAATTGGGCTTGCAGGCGCCGGATTATTTTTATGGAATGTTAAAGAAGTAAAATCGCCAAAAAGTAAGCTTAGTTTGACACATGTAATAATCATTTTTTCAGCCCAAATAACATTGTTGTTTATAATAGAATATCTACTGGGTGGCACCTTTGTTTCAAGGTCAATATTTATAACCATTAGTTTATTATTCGTAATTAATTCAATTTTGTTTATTGTATTAAAACTTAAGGTAAATAAAACACCCGAAAAATGGTGCTTTAATGTATATTTGACCTACATCTTCTCCCTAGCCATGGCAACTATCTTTGTGCCGTTATTTACTGTTTATACAGTGTTTTATAACCAAGAAATTACCATGCACTACATGCACCAGCAGCGTTATGTGGCCGACAAATTAATTGAGCGCCAAAATCGCTTTGCCAGAGATAGTAAACCGCTGGTTGTTGCTGAGTTAAACAAACGAGGACGCTATTTCTATAATTTACATGATATGTGCCAAGTTGTTGTAAATAAAGAGGATGTCGGCACAAAGAGTATGCAATCAACAGATAGTTATGTAAGACTTTTTGGAAATGTGAGATCGGAGCTCTATTTTATCAACAATAAAATTGAGGATAGAGGCAATTTGATAAAACCCAATTACGCTAGTTCTGCCGATAGCTTGTATACCTATTCAAAAATAAATAATAAGCTTAAGCTTCATGTAAAATCGGGTGGTTATCCTTATTTTAACCAAGATTTGGTTTTAGAGATGAATGCCATAAATGCTTTGGATTTAATAAAACGATTCAGAGGGTTTGTGGTGGGATTACTGTTGGTTTTTGTTTTATACTCTGCGTTTTTTCCTAAAATAGCTTTTTACTTGTTTCCACAATATAAATACCGAAAAGATACTTTGGGCAATAACAAAAATATTGGCTTACCCAAGAAAGGAGCTAAACGTTACATGGTGACAATGCCCGATACCGCGCTTTTTAATGAAGTTTTAAAAACCGACAGGGCTGTAATGTTTGCACTCCACGATCAAGCGCAACGCCAGGCATTTCTCGATTTTGATGTCACAGATTTAGACTTGTATCTATTTTGGCATCGTAATGTATTCGAAAATGTAAACCAATTCAAGGAGTTTCTAAGCCGTATGGAAAAAATATTAGTGAACAAGCTGCAAAGAAGCATTACCGTCGTTTGTTTTGACAACCCCGTGGTTTGTGCCGATGAATTAAAACTGGGACTGAGTAAATTAAAAGAAGATGCTCTCGAATTAAATAACTTGGCAGACAGGCTTCGGGATGTTTTTTCCGGGTTCTCTTTATGTTATTTGCCCATACTGGATCAACAGACAGGCGAGTCGAAGAAAAATCTTTTCACAGACAATCTAACTTGGTTGAATAAGGAAATGGGGAGCAATGCTTTTTTACTATCTCGATACGAGAATTTAAAAGAAAATGAAAACTCTTTTTCCGTAAACGAAAAGGAAGACGTTGTGAATGACAATGATGTACATATCGTTCATAAAGTATTTGCAAGCTACTACCAAAAAATATGGAACAGTTCCAGTAACGAAGAAAAATCGGTACTATTTGATATAGCGGAAGACCATGTAATTAACATGCACAAGGAAGGGGTGCTGCTTGAGTTAATAAACAAAGGGCTGGTGCATAAAGGCAGGTACCTGTCTTTGTTCAACCAAAGTTTTACGCATTTTGTTGCCCATCAGCAAATGGAATTGATACGTATTAACACTATTTTACGCGATACAAACACAAGTGGATGGAGCCAATATAACCTACCCATAAAATTGTTAGCTGCGGCTATTTTAATTTTTCTGTTCATTACCCAGCAAGAGTTTTTAAGCGGTTTGCAGTCTATTATTATTTCGGTGGGTGCTATTATTACTTTTGGAGCGCGCTTTTTCAGCAACCCATTTAAAACGGGCACCAATCCAGCTGAATAAACGAATTATTCTGGGTGCGACTATGAGTGGACCAGATGCAAAAGCTGGGTCTAAATGTTGGTTTTTATTTTCATGCAAAAATCTTTGTTAATCTGAACAGGAAGAATTTCACATCCACAACACCCCTAAACTGCCGTCTAAATTCCTTGATTTTGGCATTGAAAGAT
>JAGXIO010000123.1 GCA_024635555.1 Saccharicrinis sp. | reverse complement strand
CTTAATATGAAACTTAGATTTTATCTATGTGTTTAATAAAGTTAATGCAGCAGGTGGAGCTTTTTCACCAAGATAAAAAATTACGTTTAATTCTTTATTTCCATTGCGTATTTAAGTCAACTACAAACTAACGATGTGTTTAAAATTAGTCAACCCTGTTTATAACAGACAAGCTGCATTTGGCAGTCAGGAAGATTGTGAGACATTAGACCTGTTTGGCCTTACTCAATTTATTATTTGGTGAATATACAATACGTATGCCAAGGTTTTGTCTTCAAAGTTGCACAAAACCCCTTACTTCACAAAATTGTATTACCAAAACTTAATTTTATACGCGGCAAAGATAGACATACGAAGTAGTATAATACCATGTTTGAAGCGGCTTATATTTGTATCGCCAAACATACGTTCTCTATACCTAATGGGTAAATCTATAATTTTTAAATTTAATTTGTAAGCACCAAATAAAAGGTCAAAGTCACCAAAAAACTTACGGTTGGCGGCCAATTTTTGATAATCGGACTTGAGCATTACCTTGGTGCCACAGAGTGTATCCTTTATGGGACGCTCCAATATATAGCTAAAAAATTTACTAAAAAAATGGTTTCCTATGGTATTCAACGGGCGCATGGCATTTTTTCCTAAAGGATACACCAAACGCACCCCGTTAATAAACTCGCCCTTACCCATTGCAATGGCATTGTAGAACTTGGGCAGATCCTCAGGTGGAACGGTAAGATCGGCATCTAATATCATTAAAATATCACCTGTGGCAGCTTCAAAGCTTTTTCGCACGGCATCGCCTTTGCCCTTACCTTGCTGCTGCATTATTTTAATGTTGTGTGTATTCCTGTACTTTTGCTGAATAGCTTGTATGGTTTCCCAGGTATCATCGGTGGAATGGCCTTCAACAAAAATAATTTCGACACGCGTACCAAACAAAGGCATACGTTGGATGGCTAACTCAATATTTCCACTCTCATTGCGAGCCGGAATAATAACCGAAGTGCTGTATTTGTTGTTCAAATAAATTTGCGACCTAATTGGGGGGATAGGACGTGCAAATACAAATTGGCTTAAACCCATTCTGTTGAGCAGAGGTAAACGGCTAACAAATCGGTTAATAAAGGCAGAAAGCAATGGAATATAATAAGGCAAAAACATACTTCTGCTTTCTTTATACGACTCAAAATCTGAGAGGTACAAAAGGTTTTGTATGTCGGCACAGGATAACCAGTTTTGCTTGGGCGATTTTCTTTTTACTTGCAGGAGCTCGGCCAATCGTAGCAATGGTTCCCACAGTCGGTTGTAATAAGTAACAATAATCCTAGTTTTTTCGTGCGAAACCTTTGATAGCTGCAAAAAAACCGATTCAATATCGGGTAGCAACCCTATCAGGTTCGATAAAATAATAACATCGTATTGCTTTTCTAAGGTGATATTTTCGGCAGCCATTTTATGAAATTCAATGCTTGGAAACCTTTTCTTACCTTCTTCAATCATTTTACCCGAAAAGTCAATTCCTGTTTTTTTCTTTCCCTTGATGGAGTTTAACAAATCGCCATGTCCACAACCTACTTCCAAAATGGAGCAATCGGGATGTATAAAATAATTACAGTATTTAGATATCGAATTCCAGTAATACGATCGTCGTTTACGATATTTCTCCCATCGTTCCGAAAAATTATCCCAATAGTTTTGAATCTCAAGGTTGCTGTTCGGCGTCATATTTAATTTCCAAAAAAGGGTAGCTCTCAAAATAAAAAAGATCAATTTTTAAAAGAGCACCAATAATATTGTTTCATCTTTCGTAGTGTTTTATTTTTAATGTGAGCTTTAAGATACGTATTAAGTATAAAAATTTCAACTGTTTATACTTAAAAAGCAAATTGCAGCAAAGCAAAAACCGACATTCTTGCCCCGAATTCATTTCGAGTAAGACTGTCGGTTCATTTTTAATATCTGAAAGACGGTGCACAAGCTCGTTCCTTGCACTGGACTCTGCTTATTTCTTTGCGCTCCTCTTAACCGCTTTATGCTTTACGCTGTACGCTCTTTTTTTATGTATCGAAACTGTCGGGTCTAGCGACTCCAACAGGTCGGACACTAATTCACCTGCACAACCAAAAAATTAGAGACACTCCAAAATGCATCTTTATCTAAAATATTTATTGTTTTGGTATCCTCTTCTCCCGATACTATTTTATAGGATCCTTCGGGATGAGAGGTTAGTATTTTTACTTTGGGACGAAACAATGGAATCTCATCTACCTCACGGATATCAATCCTGGTAAAATAATCCTCGTTAAAGTTTGAGGTTAGCACTTTGGTCTTTCCAAAAAGAGGAACACCCTCGTTGGAAATAATCTTATGCTCCTTCAACTCCTTTTTGGTACCAAAAGAATAAAAAGCTGTGTACAACTCTATGGTGGTGGAATCCAACAAAGCACGTGTGTTTTTATTGGCTGTACGGATAGAGTCGATCACATATCCCATACCTTCCATGGTAAAGTTAAGTGTTGATATTTCAATATTTTGATTGGCTAATCTTTCGTTCAGTGCGATTATTTCAACACTCTTGTCCTTTAACTGGCGATTTAAGCCGGCCAATAAATTATTAAGACCTTTATTCTCCGATCCGGATGATTTAAGTTGTTGTTCCAGATTAGCAATGGTTTCTTTATTGGCCAACATAAGGCTATAAATATCCTGAATATCCTTATTAATTGTCTTTTGAATATCAGGCGAGTTTGCTTCAGGACTGCCCATATTTACGCCAATCAGCTTTTCCTTTTCTTTAATTTCCTGCAAGTTCTTATCTATAGCAATAAGAGTGCTTACCAGATCATTGGTTATTTTTTGTTGTTCAATGGCTACCGATACCAGTGAGTCGTTTTGTTGCGTCAATTCCTTATTTTTAGAAATGTTGCAAGCGGCTAATACTATTACCAATAATGGTAAAATAATTTTCTTTGTCATGGTGTATTGATTTGATTTACATTTAAAAACTTAGTTAATATTAAGATTTATTTTTCACTAATGTTGGTTTTATTGTATTTATTTTCTTTTTTGGATAAAGGTTTATCCTCCTTTCCCTCAACTACAATAACAATTTCGCCCTTTACTACTTTTTCGGCAAAGTACGCTGCCACCTCACTTAGGCTTCCTCTTTTATTTTCTTCATAAATCTTAGTGAGTTCTCGGCTAACAGATACTTTTCGTTCGGCACCAAACACCTCGGCCAATTGCTCCAGCGTTTTTACTAATCTATAAGGCGATTCGTAAAATATCATGGTTCGCGTTTCCTCGGCCAATGCCAATAGTTTTTTTTGTCGCCCTTTTTTGGGGGGCAAAAAACCTTCAAAACAAAATCTATCGTTGGGTAGCCCTGAATTTACAAGGGCGGGAACAAAGGCAGTAGCGCCGGGAAGGCACTCTACCTGCACCCCCTGCTCCACGGCATATTTTACCAACAGGTAGCCCGGATCCGATATGGCCGGCGTTCCGGCATCCGAAACCAAGGCACCCGTTTCCCCTGCCAATATGCGCTGCACTATAATTTCGGAGGTTTTGTGCTCGTTAAATTTATGGTGAGAAAACATCTTGCCCTCTATTTGAAAGTGTTTAAGCAAAAAACCGGTTTTACGGGTATCTTCGGCTAAAATAAAGTCGGCATCCTTTAAAACACTTAGTGCACGAAGCGTGATATCTTCTAAATTACCGATTGGTGTGGGTACAATGTATAGTTTGCTCATTTTCAGTGTTCAGTTATCAATAATCAGTAATCAGTAATCAGTCTTCGATTCTCAGTATAGTCTATTGCCGACTTAATACTGAATACCGATTCCACTGAATACCGAATACCTATTACTTAATTCAAAATTTCCTCTCGATATAGCTTAAAAATGTTTTTGGAGCTTCTTGTTCCTTATCCCAATCAAAATTGGATTGCAGGAACGATAGGGCCGCGCTTAAATCGGGCATTTGGTTAATTTGCTGCAGGGTTTGGTTCATCACCTCTGCCTTTCCGGCAAACAATTCGCGTTGAAACATAAAGCGATCGTTTATACCAAGACCTTTGGTAAGATCATCTATGGGCTTTCCTTTATATGATTTTTTATCGCTAGGCTGTTGTGTTTTTGCCATAAAATCATTCACCGAATTTTTATCACCACCAAACGATTCGCCAATGGTTTTTATACTTGCTTCGGTTTTGGCCTCTACTATAACAGACACGTTATCTTTGCTCTTTACATTTTCGGCAGCTAGAATCTCTAGCGCATCCATCTGCTTTGCTTCTTTGAGGCTTGCTTGTTCTACCAGCTGGTTTTCAATAGGTAACTTTGGCTCCTCAATAGGGCTTGGAAGTGGCTGCCCGGGCGGTGGTGCAGGAACATCTGCCTTTTCGGCAAAAGGAGTTACAGACGGAGTGGTCTGTGTGCTTATATCTGGCATTTCAAATTTGGGCTCATGCACTTTGGATTCCAATGGTTTTGTGTTGTTTAAACTTTTTAACAACACAAATTCATCCATTAAATTAGCCATTTTCTTTTCGGTTAATTCGATAAACGCCTTGGGTATTTCACCTTGTCCTCGAAACGATTTTACCATTGTTTCAATTTCGTCCAAATCGCTCAAAATAATATTTAGTAATGCATCTTTATCCATAATAAATCAAATCAAACTCTTTTTTACTTATTTTGCAAAGTTAACGAATATATTGGGTGCAATTTATCAAGATAATAGAATGTTTTTAGAAAATAAAATAAATACCAAAGGAAAACTGGGTTGGATAGAGGTAATTGCCGGCTCCATGTTTTCGGGCAAAACAGAAGAGCTGTTGCGAAGATTGCGAAGAGCCAAAATTGCCCATCAAAAAGTAGAAATATTTAAGCCCCGTATCGATGTTAGATATAGCACCAACGAGGTGGTTTCACACGATGAAAACTCCGTTATGTCCACTCCGGTTGATACCTCCGGTAATATTTTATTACTCAGCAGTAATGTGGATGTGGTAGGAATAGATGAAGCTCAATTCTTTGATAATGGCTTAGCCGATGTATGTTCGCAATTGGCCAACCAAGGCATTCGTGTTATCGTGGCGGGATTAGACATGGACTTTAAAGGAAAGCCCTTTGGCCCCGTACCTGCCCTCATGGCTTGTGCCGAATATGTTACCAAGGTACATGCCGTATGTATGCAATGTGGCGATTTAGCGCATTTTTCGCACCGCTTGTCTGCCGAGGAAAAATTGGTAATATTGGGCGAAAAAGCAGCCTACGAACCGCTGTGCCGTGCTTGTTATTGTAAGGCGACCAACAAAATCAAAAAACGTTAACCAAATCTTGATTCCCGAGACTGAATTTGTAATTTATTTTAAATACGCTTTTCTAGTATCTAATCATCAACAAAACCATGACAGAATATCTTTTTAGCGAAGTAAGCCAATGGATACCTTGTAAAGCTGTTATCAACAAAAACATAAGTTTTACACATCTCATAACCGATAGCCGCTCGGTGGGCAATCCTGCCAAGGCCTTATTTATTGCCATAGCCGGACAAAACCACAACGGCCACCATTACATCCCTTCCTTGTATCAACAAGGCGTAAGGTGCTTTATGGTAAATGAGAATTTTACTATACCTAATGATTTGCAAGATGCCAACTACCTAGTGGTTCCTGATACCTTGTCGGCTTTTCAACTGTTGGTTGCTAAAAAGCGCAGTGGCTACTCGTGCCCAATAATTGGAATTACAGGAAGCAATGGCAAAACGATTGTAAAGGAATGGATAGCTCAGCTCATTAGTAAAAGCAAGGTAATCGTTCGCTCGCCTAAGAGTTATAACAGCCAAATTGGGGTTCCCTTGTCGGTATGGCAACTGAATAAATATACCGAGTTGGGCATATTTGAAGCTGGGATTTCGGAAAAAGGAGAGATGGAAAAAATAGCTTCCGTCATTTCGCCCACCATTGGCGTGCTTACCAATGTAGGCGCTGCACATCAGGAGAATTTTGAATCGGAACTTGAAAAACTACAAGAAAAGATAAAGCTTTTTGCTAGTTGCGAAACATTGGTATATTGTTCCGATTTTTCATTGATTAATAAGGAGATAAAAGACACCTACCCCCATAAAACTCTTTTTACATGGGGGTATGATAAAGCAGCGGATGTAAGAGTTATCAGTAAAACGATATCGGGAAAACATACGCAGTTGCGTTTGAATTACCTTGATGTTGACTTTGAAATAGAACTACCTTTTGCAGATGAGGTTTCGTTCGAAAACGCCATGCACGCCGTTACTGTGATGCTTTTATTAAATTATACCGTAGCTTATATTGCCACTGCCGTTAAAAAACTGGTTCCGGTAGCTATGCGCATGGAACTGAAAGAGGGCATCAACAATTGTATCGTTATCAATGACTCGTACAACTCCGATTTATCATCGCTATCCTTATCGCTTGATTTTTTGGCACAGCAAAGCAAACACAACAACGATAGCCGCACTTTAATACTTTCGGATATTTATCAGAGCGGTATCGATGATAGAAACCTCTGTACCCAAATAAACGATATGCTTATACAAAAAGGGGTTTCTAGGCTGATAGGTGTTGGCAAAGTGCTGCAAGCACATGCGTATTTATTTGAGATGGATGCCACTTTTTATGCTACTACCGACGAACTGCTCAGTGCGCTTATACCCAATAACTTTAAAAATGAGGCCATTTTGATAAAGGGCTCCCGTAATTTTGAGTTCGAAAAAGTATCTTCTGTTTTGGAGATGAAGCACCATCAAACCTGCTTGGAGATTAATTTGAATTCTTTGGTTGACAATCTGAATTATTATCGTTCTAAGCTGAAGCCACAAACCAAGGTGTTGGCCATGGTAAAGGCCTTTAGTTATGGTAGCGGTTCGTTCGAAATTGCCAATGTGCTCCAACATCAAAAAATAGATTACCTGGGTGTGGCTTTTGCCGATGAAGGCTTGGAGCTGCGTAAGGCGGGGATTTCACTGCCCATCATTGTGATGAACCCCGAAATAAAGAGCTTTCAGTTGATGCTACAACATCAGCTTGAACCCGAAATTTATAGCTTTAAGGTGCTCCATCAGTTTGTGGCCGAACTAAAATCAGGAGCCATATCCGATTACCCTGTTCATCTGAAAATAGATACCGGCATGAATCGTCTGGGCTTTGAACCTACACAAGTAGATGAGCTGCTGGTCCTCTTAGGTCAAATGCCCGAAATCCACATCAAATCAGTCTTTTCGCATTTGGTGGGTAGCGACGATAAACAGTTTGACGACTTTACACAGAAACAGATTGCCGATTTTACCGATGCCACAAAAAAAATGGAAGAAGTATTGGGCTATTCTTTTATCAAGCATATCTTAAATTCGTCGGGCATAGAGCGCTTCCCAAAAGCCCAGTTCGATATGGTGCGCCTGGGGATTGGCATGTACGGCATTGGAGATGCAACCCAATACAAATTAAAAAGTGTAACCCGATTCAAATCCTATATCTCACAAATAAGACAGGTTAAAGCGCTCCAAACCATCGGCTACAGCCGTAAAGGACAATTAAATTACGATGCTGATATTGCCGTGGTGCCCGTGGGTTATGCCGATGGCCTAAACCGAAAATTGGGCAACAGCAAATGGGCCATGACAATAAACGGCCATAAGGCGCAAATTGTAGGCAATATTTGTATGGATATGTGCATGTTGGATGTATCTGGCCTTAACGTCTGCGAGGGCGACGAGGTGGAAATATTTGGCTCACAGCTTCCCGTTGAACAAATGGCCAAAGCACTCGATACTATTCCTTATGAAATATTCACCAGCATTAGCCGACGGGTAAAAAGGGTTTATTATTATGAGTGATTTGAAGCGGAGAGCGTGGGGCGGAGAGCGTGGGGCGGAGAGCGTGGGGCGGAGAGCGTGCCCCCATCCTCGCGCCCTGTTTGTAATAGCAAGCTATGAAGAAGGACTTCCCTTCCGAAATAAATTCGCAACAGGCTCTCCCTCCCAAAAAAATGGGAGAGGGCAGAGTTTACAAGGCGCTTATCAAGTTGGGTTTTATAAAATATTGACAACCTATATTAATAGACGATAGCCCGATTACCAACACAGTTATAAGCTAAAAACTATCAGCCAATAGCCAAAATCCAATCACTTTCGATAAGTATTATACGCATCGGCTTGCTGCGTGGGCATTATTAAAATGTCGTTGATATTAACGTGGGGAGGTCTGGTTACGGCAAACTCTATGGCTTGGGCAACATCCATGGCCGAGAGTGGTGTAATACCTTTATACACTTGGTCTGCCTTCTCTTTATCCCCTCCAAACCGCACCAACGAGAACTCCGTTTCTACCATCCCTGGCGAAACGGAAGTTACCCTAATGTTATGTTTTAATAAATCTATACGCATACCTTTGGTAATAGCGTTAACAGCATGTTTTGAGGCACAATAAACGCTTCCGCCCTCATAAACATTAATACCTGCAATAGATGATATGTTTACGATGTGCCCCGATTTTCTTTCCACCATCCATTTAATAACCTCTTTCGACAGAAACAAGAGTCCTTTAACGTTGGTATCCAGCATTTGCGACCATTTATCCCATGCATCCTCGTAAATTTTTTCGGCACCGGAAGCCAATCCTGCATTATTTATCAGCACCTCAATGTTTTTCCACTCCGTGGGAATGGAATTCAAAGCTTGTTCAGTTTGTTCCTGGTTTTGAATATCAAAGCACAGGGTGAGCACAGCCACTGGATTTGTTGATTCAATATCGTGCTTGAGTTCATTCAGCCGCTCGGCCCTTCGGCCTGTGATAATGACGTTATAACCTAATACCGACAATACTTTGGTGGTTGCCATACCAATACCCGATGTAGCTCCGGTAATAAGTGCGATTTTGTTGGATTGCATGTTTTGCGTTGTTAAAAGATTATCTTTATCCATAAAAGTAAATATAATTGTTTGGTTAATAATAACTTTGTGCAAAAGATTGAGTGCACTTTTGTACTTCATTTTTTTTTTATACTTTCAAAACCTTAATAATCAATTGAAAATTAACCCTAACTATGTATAAACTAGTTAATTTTTAAAGAATAAATAAGTGGCGTTTAGAGCCAACATTATATAATATGGATAGCATCAAAAATAAATACAATGAATACAAGTGAATCTACTGTTCAAATCTCTGAAAATTTAAATCTGACACGATCAGAATTAGATTTTATTTCGGAAATATTACAACGCGAACCCAACAGCGTTGAGTTGGATATTTTTTCTCGTCTTTGGACAGAGCACGCATCTTATAAAAACTCCCTTAAATGGTTAGGTAAACTGCCCAAGACAGGTGATAAAGTCATTGTGCAAGCGGGTGATGAATCTGCCGGAGCCGTAGATATAGGCGATGGTTACGTTTGCGTTTTTAAGTTAGAATCGCACAATCATCCTTGTGCCATTCAGCCTAGGCTAGGTGCTTTAACAGGATTACGGATTGTAAACCGCGATGTGTTTTCGATGGGAGCTAAACCAGTGGCATTTTTAACTTCCTTAAGGTTTGGCGATGCCGAACGTGATACCGCACGATGGCTTTTTACCGAGGTGATAAAAGGCGTTAAGGATTTTGAAAAAAGCATGAAAGTGCCTGTTATAGGTGGAGAAGTGAGTTTTGATGCCGGTTTTAATTCCAGTCCTATCGTAAACAACCTGGCTGTTGGCATTGCAAAAAAAGAAGACTTAATTTCGGGAGTGGCAAAAGGTGAAGGCCGTATTATTTTGCTGTTAGGTGCCTTAACGGGAAAAGAGGGTGTGGATACCGATGCTTTTTCGGCTGATTTTGTTACCAATAACGGAATAGGCGCCTTTAACATAGAGCAAATGATGGACTCAACAGTGGAACGAAGCCTGCTGGAAGCCGTTAAAAATTTAAATAAAGAAAAGCTGGTGGTGGGTATTCAAACCATTGGTGCAGGGGGCATAGCGGGAGCAGCCACCGAAATGGCAGCACGTGACAATTTTGGTATTGAATTATCGTGCGATAAAGTGCCCACACGCGAGGACGATATGACCAACAGGGAAATTCTTCTTTCGGAAACCTGGGGAAGGATACTTTTATGTGTAGATAAGGAAAACTTAGCACGCGTTTCCGAATTGTTGCAACCCATGCCTCTTTCTGTAGCTCAAGTGGGTACAGTTACTTCATCTCAAACACTTCATTGTAAAGATGGCAAGGAAACTATTGCCGAAATACCAGTCTCCTATGTTGGCTTGGGCGGTAAAGCTCCAATCTATGAACGGGAAATACAAAAGCCTGCAAAAAATGAAATAAAACCCTTAAAAATCGACGACATTCCGGAGCCCGACCATTATCAAGAGGTGATAGGGAAAATGATGACGGATTTAAATTTAGTGTCGCAAGGGTTTTTGAGCGAAAAATTAAACATAGACTTCAAACATGAAACGCTAAGTAAAAAGTTCCCTTCGGATGCATCTTTTGTATATGTTGAGGAAGCAAACAAAACCTTGGCAGTAACAGTAAATTGCAACTCATTGTACGTAGAAGCCGACCCTTATGTGGGTACCCAGATTGCTGTTGCACAGGCTGCACGTAACATTATTTGTGGTGGAGGAACGCCACTGGCGGTAACGGACTGCCTAAACTTCGGCAGCCCCTACGATCCGGAGTCATTCTGGCAATTTACCAGAACAATTGATGGCCTCTCAGACGCCTGCACAAAGTTTAATACGCCTGTAGTAAGCGGCAACGTTAGCTTTTACAATCAACGCTCCATAGAAGGTCGCATAGAGCCCATATCGCCATGCCCAGTGATAGGAATGGTAGGTATCGTTGAATCAAAGGAGCACCATTCCGTATTGTCCTATAAATCCAAAGGCGATATGATATTCTTAATAGGCTCGTCAAAGGATGATATCAATGCTTCGGAATATTTAAACTTTTACCATAAGCAAAAGAGCCATACCACACCATATTTTAAAATCGATGAGGAACTTGAAATACAAGAGACAGTAAAACAAATCATCCGAAAAAACCTAGCGCGGTCGGTGCATAATGTATCGAGAGGTGGTTTATTCTTTAACCTGTTGGAGTCGGCGATACCCTTAAATTTTGGTTTTGACATCACTACCGATGCCGAAGTACGCAAAGACGCTTTCCTATTTGGGGAAGCTCAAAGCAGGGTAATTGTAACCGTAGCTCCTGAAAAACAGGACGACTTTGTAGATTTCATGTTAGATTCCGGAGTTTCTTTTTCGGCACT